>NZ_RZPB01001490.1:0-449 GCF_003998535.1 Mesorhizobium sp. M7A.F.Ca.AU.002.02.1.1
GCGATCAACGGCACGGTCAAGCTGCTCGAATGGGCGGCTTCCAGGGGCGAGAAATGGGATGCCTCTGTCGTCGGCGAGCCGACCAACCCGGATGCGCTGGGCGACATGATCAAGATCGGCCGCCGCGGCTCGATGTCCGGCGCCGTCACCGTCAATGGCCGCCAGGGCCATGTCGCCTATCCCTTGCTTGCCGACAATCCGGTGCGCGGGCTGATGAGCCTGGTCGATGCCTTGCTGCATCCGGTTTTCGACAAGGGAACCAGGGATTTCCAGCCGACCAATCTGGAGGTCACCTCCATCGATGTGGGCAACCCGGCCACCAATGTCATCCCGGCCAAAGCGACCGCGACCTTCAACATCCGCTTCAACGACACCTGGACGGACGAGACCCTGCAGGCCGAAATCCACAACCGGCTCGACCAGGCGGCCAGGCGCAAGAAGTACCGGCA
>NZ_RZPB01001491.1:0-447 GCF_003998535.1 Mesorhizobium sp. M7A.F.Ca.AU.002.02.1.1
TTGCAGAACGGTTTCACAAGATCGTGACGGCTGGAGCGGAGGGTGGTTCCGCCCCAGCCGGAAATCCCCGCGGGATCAGGCGTTGGCGCCGCCGTCGATGGTCAGGGCAGCGCCGGTGACGAAGCGGCCTTCCGGGCCTGCGAGCCAGGCGACCATGCCGGCAATGTCGTCGGCCTTGCCGAAGCGCGGCGTTGCCATCTTCCGGCGCTGATGCTCGGCATGCGGGCCGTCGGCCGGGTTCATGTCGGTGTCGGTCGAACCGGGGTGGACGACATTGGCGGTGATGCCGCGCGGGCCGAGGTCACGCGCCAGCGCCTTGGTCAGGCCGACCAGCGCCGCCTTGCTGGCTGAATAGGCCGTGAGGCTGCCGTCGGCCCGCTCGGCAAGGTTGCTGCCGATCGAGATGATGCTGCCGCCCTCACCCATATGGGCGGCCGCGGCCTTGGA
>NZ_RZPB01001492.1:0-438 GCF_003998535.1 Mesorhizobium sp. M7A.F.Ca.AU.002.02.1.1
CGCCGAAGTCGTGCGCCGCGTGGCGGTGCTGTGTCAGCCCTTCACTCCGGGCTCGGCCGCGAAACTGCTCGACCTGCTGGCGGTGCCGGCGGAGAGCCGCGATTTCGTGCATGTCCACGCGGATCACGCGCTTGTGCCCGGCACTGCGTTGCCGGTGCCGGAAGGCGTGTTTCCGCGTTACGTCGAACAGCCGGACGCGAACATCTGATGCTCGTCGACAGCCACTGCCATCTGGATTTTCCAGATTTCGCCGAGGAGCGGGCGGCCATCGTCGCCCGCGCTTTAGCCGCCGGAATTGGCCGTATGGTGACGATCTCGACACGCGTGAAGCGGTTTCCGCAAGTACTTGAGATCGCTGAAACTTTCGACGAAATCTATTGCTCTGTCGGCACTCATCCGCACAATGCGGCCGAAGAACTGGATATCACGGTCGAGGAG
>NZ_RZPB01001493.1:0-434 GCF_003998535.1 Mesorhizobium sp. M7A.F.Ca.AU.002.02.1.1
ATCTGGAAGGCGCGCCCGTCCCTGGCGTAGAGCGGCCCGTAGTCGGCCAGCGCCAGCGGCTCGCCGGTGAAGGTCTTCACCCGCAATTCGCCCTTGATGCCATGGGCGGCGCCGATCACGGCCATCTGGACAGGATTCTGGAGCTTGCTCATGGCGAAATATCCTTTGGCCTGCTCTAGCCCCACGCGGCTGTCATTTCAATGACGGGCTATTCACCGCTTCCTAACCCGAATATCCGAAAATGCCGCCATGCAGGAATTCCTCATCCCGGCCAAACCCGATCTCCAGGCGGCGCGCGAAAGCTGGCTGAAGATGCTGGCGCGAGAACGTCGGCTGTCGCCCGAGACGGTGGAAGCCTATGAGCGCGACACGCGTCAGTTCCTGCATTTCCTCACCGGCCATTGCGGCGGCTCGCCCGGCATTTCGGACATCGC
>NZ_RZPB01001494.1:0-370 GCF_003998535.1 Mesorhizobium sp. M7A.F.Ca.AU.002.02.1.1
CGAGCGCGGTGATCATGCTGATGACGCTGACCGCGATCATCGTGCCTTATCTCTATTCCGAGCTCAGGGAGAAGCCGCGATGAGCGCCGTCACCTCACCGGCCAGCCAGGCATCGAGCGGCGTCAGCGCCAGGACAATCAACCGCATCGTCATCTACGGACTGCTTGCGCTGTTCGCGCTGTTCTACCTGATGCCGCTCTTCGTCATGCTGGTCACCTCGTTCAAGACCATGGACGAGATCCAGAACGGCAACATGCTGGCGCTGCCGCAGTCGCCGACCATCGCGCCATGGTTCAAGGCCTGGGGCGAAACCTGCGTCGGTCTCACCTGCGCCGGGATCAAGGGCTACTTCTGGAACTCCATCAAGATG
>NZ_RZPB01001495.1:0-432 GCF_003998535.1 Mesorhizobium sp. M7A.F.Ca.AU.002.02.1.1
GTGGCGGAGCGTGCAGGCGCCACCATGTCGCTTCTCGTGCAGCGCGCCGCCGAGATTCCGTGGAATGACATCGGCAACATTTCGACGCTCGGCCTGTCGGCCGGCGCGTCGGCGCCCGAAATCATCGTCGACGAGATCATCGACGCGTTCCGGCAGCGCTTCGATGTCACGATCGATCTGGCCATCACGGCCACGGAAACGGAGGATTTTCCGGTCATGCGGGTACTGCGCGATGTCGAACTGACGCGGGCCGACATGGCCTTCGTCAATGGAGCCGCGTAAGGCACATGGCGGTCTACACTGACGTCGCGGAAGGCGAACTCGGCGCATTCCTGAAGCACTATCCGGTCGGCGATCTCCTGTCCTACAAGGGCATCGCCGAAGGCACCGAGAACTCGAACTTCCTGCTGCACACCTCGAGCGGCTCCTACA
>NZ_RZPB01001496.1:0-431 GCF_003998535.1 Mesorhizobium sp. M7A.F.Ca.AU.002.02.1.1
GAGGAAACCGGCCCCGCCGCCATGCAGGATGCGTACCTACTGGCGCTGGCGGCGCCTGACGTCCCGCTTGATTCCGCTCCGACGCTGGCTTCTGGCCCCGAAATTCCCTGCGCCCGCTATGTCGGCCAGCCGATGGAGCGCTGCAAGGTCAGCGTGGTGCACACCGCCGACAAGGCGAACATCACTGTGACCTGGCCCGATGGCGGCACGCGCATCATCTCTTTCCGTGCCGGCCAGCCGGCCGGTTCCGACGCGCCCGGCGACTTCCGCTTCACCAGGGAAGGCAGCCTCAACATGATCCGTGTCGGCGTCTCGGAGCGGTTTGAGATCACGGATCAGTTGGCGCTGGGGAATTAGAATTCAGGGGAGTAAGGGAGCAGGGAATAAGGGAGTGTGTTTGGAATTCTCTCGAACCCACCCTACTCCTGTCT
>NZ_RZPB01001497.1:0-430 GCF_003998535.1 Mesorhizobium sp. M7A.F.Ca.AU.002.02.1.1
CCGGAGCGTATTCCGGGATTCGTCGATCGAACGAAATCGCTCGGTCTGATGGTCGGCCTGAGTGGATCGCTGGAAGCTCCGGATATTCCGCGCCTATTGCCTTTCGCTCCCGATTTTCTCGGCTTTCGGGGGGCGCTGTGTGGCCATTCCGGTCGCACGAGTTCGATCAGCGCCGAGGCGGTCTCGCAGATTCGCGAGTTGATCCCAGCGGAATCCGGGACCGGCGATCAATCGAGTATCGACTATCGCCTGTTGGCAGCGAGAGGCTATTCGCCGGACACCGACCCGACACTGGGCACGGACAGGATTTTTGTGCGGGATTTTGTTCTGCCGGTCCAGATCGGTGCCTACAGCTTCGAGCATGGCCATACTCAAAAAGTGCGCTTTGATGTGATCGCCGATGTGCTGCAAATCACCGACCATCCCGAGG
>NZ_RZPB01001498.1:0-428 GCF_003998535.1 Mesorhizobium sp. M7A.F.Ca.AU.002.02.1.1
CCCCAAGGGCGCCAACGAGGTTCGGGTGCGTGTCATCGGCGTCATCGAGAACCAGGCGCCGACGCGCGCGCTGGAGGCCGATCTGCCGGTCGAGGACGGGCTGGTCGCAATGGACCGCCGCAACGACATCTGCCAGATCGCGCTGGTCGAGCGTCACAGGGGCACGGGCGGCGTCAGCAACGCCTTCGTTTCGGGCTTCGGCTATATGGGCGACTGCGCCATGGCGTCCAGCGTGGCGCATGACGCCCACCACATCATCTGCGTCGGCACCAACAAGCAGGACATGGCGCTGGCGGTAAACCGTCTGGGCGCGGTCGGTGGCGGCGTCGTGCTGTTCTCCAAGGGCAAGGAACTGGCGCTGGTCGAAATGCCGATCGCAGGCCTGATGTCGGACGAACGGGCGGAAAGCGTCGCCGCCAAGGCCGAGA
>NZ_RZPB01001499.1:0-423 GCF_003998535.1 Mesorhizobium sp. M7A.F.Ca.AU.002.02.1.1
CATCTGATGTATGGAGGTGTCCGGCCGGCTGAAATATCGAGCGTTCGACCACGGCCGCCCTGTTTGCGCAAGATCGATTCCGCGCTACCTCTATCCCAGCGCATCGCGCCTGGATTGTGTTTGTGTAGTTAACCCGGAAAGAGGCTCCTGATGGCATTCGCATTGCTGGACCAGATACGTCAGATATTCGACGGCGACCCCGGCGTGCGCAAGGTGGCGGACGATCCGGTCCTGTCGGCGGAATTGCTGATGCTGTTTCGCATGATCCTGGCCGACGGGTCGGTCAGCGAGAGCGAAATGGTTGCCTTCCGGCGCATCTGCAAGGACGCCTTCGGCATTCAGGAAAGCAGCATCGACAGCGTCATCGAATATCTCAACGAGTTCGGCTACGAGACCAATGGCTCGCAGGCGATTGCACTGTTC
>NZ_RZPB01000149.1:0-10165 GCF_003998535.1 Mesorhizobium sp. M7A.F.Ca.AU.002.02.1.1
GAACAGGCGCGGCAGCACTGAACGGATCGAGTGGCAGTCATAGAGCACGATCTTTTCGTGTAGCCCGCGCAACCGGCCGATCTCGGCCTGCAAGGCGGCATGGTACGGCACGAAGAATTCCTCGCGACGCTCGTCGATCTCCGACGGCCCCGGTTCTTCGCCCTCGCGATAGAGCGGATCGCCATCGAAGGTCTCGGTCGGGCAAAGGCCCGTCGTCGCCTGGCCGGGGTAAAGCGAGGCGCCGGAGGGATCGCGGTTGACGTCGATGACGGTGCGCGAGATCGCGGTGTGCACCACCGTCGCCCCGAGGCCGGCGGCAAAGTCATAGAGATTATCGATCCACCAATCGCAGTCGCGGCGGCCGAGCCAGGGCGAGACCAGCCGATTCTCAAGGCCGGCGAGGTCGATGCCGGCGTGTGGTATCGACACCAGCAACGGGGCTGTGCCGGGCGTGACCGTCAGCCAGGGCGCGCTTGCCATCACACCGCTCCGGAAATCGACGGCAGAGCCACACCGCCGGCGGCCTCGATGGCCGCACCGCTGCGCACCATGGCGATGGCTTTTTCCATATCGGGGTGGAAATGGCGGTCATTGTCGAGATGCGGCACTTCGGCCCGCACCAGCCTGCGCACCGCCTCCAGGGCGTCGCTCGAGGCCAGCGGCGCGTGGAAATCGCAGCCTTGGGCCGCGGCCAGCAGTTCGATGCCGATCACCGCGGTGGCGTTCTCGACCATGCCGATCAGCCGGCGCGCGCCGTGCGCGGCCATCGAAACATGGTCCTCCTGATTGGCCGAGGTGGGGATCGAATCGACTGATGCCGGATAGGCTTTCTGCTTGTTTTCGGAAACGAGCGCCGCCGCCGTCACCTGCGGGATCATGAAGCCGGAGTTCAGGCCGGGCTTGGGCGTCAGGAAGGCCGGCATGCCGGAAAGTGCCGGATCGACAAGCATGGCGATGCGGCGCTCCGACAGCGAGCCGATCTCGCAGACGGCGAGCGCGATCATGTCGGCGGCGAAGGCCACCGGCTCGGCGTGGAAATTGCCGCCGGAAAGCGCGGTGTCATCCTCGGCGAAGATCAGCGGATTGTCGGTGACGCCGTTGGCTTCGGTGCCCAGCGTGTCGGCCGCCTGGCGCAGCACGGTGAGTGCCGCGCCCATCACCTGCGGCTGGCAGCGCAGGCAATAGGGATCCTGCACGCGTTCGTCGCCAACCCGGTGCGATTCACGGATGGCGCTGCCGGCCATCAGATTGCGCAGGGCGTCGGCCGTCTCGACCTGCCCGGGATGCTTTCTCAGCACATGGATGCGCGGATCAAAGGGTGCGTCGGAGCCTTTTGCCGCGTCGGTCGACAGGGCACCGGCGACCAGCGCCGATTGGTAGAGCACTTCGGCCTCGAACAAGGCGGCCAGCGCATAGGCGGTCGAAAACTGGGTGCCGTTGAGCAGCGCCAGGCCCTCCTTGGCGCCCAGTGTCACCGGTTCCAGGCCATGCGAGACGAAGGCGACCTTGGCCGGGAAACGGCCATGTGGGGTAAAACATTCGCCGACGCCGATCATCACCGCCGTCATGTGCGATAGCGGGGCAAGGTCGCCGGAGGCGCCGACCGAACCTTGCGCCGGCACCACCGGGATGACGTCGTTGGCCAGCATCGCTTCCAGCAACTCGATGGTTTGCGGCCGCACACCCGACGCGCCCTGCGCCAGGCTGGCGAGCTTCAGCGCCATCATCAGCCGGCAAACGGCAACCGGCATCGGCTCGCCGACGCCGGCGGCGTGCGACAGGACGATGTTGCGCTGCAAGGTCTCGAGATCCTCGGCCGGGATGCGGACGCTGGCCAGTTTGCCGAAGCCGGTGTTGATGCCATAGACCGGCTCGCCCTTGGCGACTATCCTAGCGACGGCCTCGGCGCTCGCCTTGATTTTCGGCCGGCAGGCATCGTCCAGCTTGGGCACGGCGCCACGATAGATGGCGCGCCAGTCGGCCAGCGTCGCATTGCCGGGTTTCAGGGTCAGTTCGGTCATTGTCCTCTCCAGATGCGGGCATGCAGCGGGTTGAAGCCCATGCGGTAGACGAGTTCGGCGGGGCGCTCGATGTTCCAGATCGCCAGGTCGGCGGATTTTCCGGCTTCCAGCGTGCCGGTTTCTCCCAGCAAACCAAGCGCGCGGGCCGCCTCCCGGGTGACGCCGGCAATGCATTCATCGACGGTCAGGCCGAACAGGGTCGCGGCCATGTTCATGGTCAGAAGCAGTGAGGTCAGCGGCGAAGTGCCGGGATTGTTGTCGGTGGCGACAGCCATCCTGACGCCGTGCTGGCGAAACAAGCCGATCGGCGGCTTCTTGGTTTCGCGAATGAAATAGTAGGCGCCGGGCAGGATCGTCGCCACGGTTCCGGCCTTGGCCATCGCCGCTGCACCTGCCTCATCGGTGTATTCGAGATGGTCGGCCGACAGCGCACCGTAACGGGCGGCGAGTTCGGCGCCATGCAAATTGGACAGTTGGTCGGCATGAAGCTTGACCGGCAGGCCGGCCGCCTTTGCAGCATCGAAGACGCGCGCCATCTGTTCCGGCGAAAAGGCGATGCCCTCGCAGAAACCGTCGACGGCATCGGCCAGCCCCTCGGCGGCAACCGCCGGGAGAATTTCCTTGGCGACCAGATCGATAAAGGCGTCCTTGTCACCCTTGGCTTCCGGCGGCAGCGCGTGGGCGCCGAGGAAGGTCGTGCGGATCGTCACCGGCCGCTGGTTGCCCAGCCGCCGTGCGGCACGCAGCGACTTCTTCTCGTTTTCGAGGTCCAGGCCGTAGCCTGATTTTACCTCCACGGTGGTTACGCCCTCGGCAATCAGCGCATCGAGGCGTGGCAGTGATTGGGTGACCAGTTCGCTCTCGCTGGCGGCGCGCAGCGACTTGACCGAGGAGACTATGCCGCCACCAGCCCGGGCGACCTCTTCATAAGTGGCGCCGGCCAGCCGCATCTCGAATTCGTTGGCGCGGTTGCCGGCATGGACCAGATGGGTGTGGCAGTCGATCAGGCCGGGTGTGATCCAGCGGCCCTCGCAATCAACCGTCTCGGCGCCCTGGGCAAGTGTCGGGGGCAGCTCCGACTCGGGGCCGGCATAAACAATGCGGCCGTCACGCGCAGCGACCGCGCCATGTTCGACGACGCCAAGTCCGGCAGACCCGTCGGCCATTGTCGTCAGCCGCGCATTGCGCCACAGACGAAGATCCCCTGCCCGGCTTTTGCTCTTTGCAGCCATCATCTTTTCCGTTTCAATCGATGACGATTATGTATATACATATTGAAACGCACTGCAAGTGCCTTCATCGCATGAGACACAGAGAACCGGAGAGAAAAGTGGCAGCGATCTTTGCGGAACAGGCGCTCCTTCCCGATGGCTGGCGCGAAAATGTGCGGCTTACCCTGGCCGAGGGACGCATCACAGCCGTTCAGCCTGGCGCTGCTGCGGCAGCCGGCGACGAACGTCACGCGATCCTGTTGCCCGGCATGCCCAATTTGCACAGCCACGCCTTCCAGCGCGGCATGGCCGGCCTTGCCGAGCTTCGCGGCCCCTCCGCCGACAGTTTCTGGAGCTGGCGCGAGGTGATGTACCGTTTCGCCCTGTCGATGACGCCCGATCAGGTCGAGGCGGTTGCCGCACAACTCTATGTCGAGATGCTGGAGGCCGGTTTTTCCCGCGTCGGCGAATTTCACTATCTGCATCACGACCGCGATGGAAAACCCTACGCCAACCTCGCCGAGATGGCCGAGCGCATTGCGGCCGCGGCCGGCGAGGCAGGCATCGGCCTGACGCTTTTGCCGGTGTTTTATGCGCACTCGTCTTTCGGCGGTGCCGCACCAAACGAAGGCCAGCGGCGATTCATCAACGATGTGAATCGATTCTCGCGGCTTGTTGAGAAATGCCGCGAATCGGTTCGCGCGTTGGATCAGGCTGTTGTCGGCGTCGCTCCGCACAGCCTTCGCGCCGCGACACCGGAAGAACTGATTGACGTGACTGCCCTGGCGCCGGACGGGCCTATCCACATCCACATTGCCGAGCAGGTGAAAGAAGTCGAGGATTGCCTTGCCTGGTCGGGCGCGCGGCCGGTCGAATTTCTGCTGGCCAATGCCAAAGTCGACAAGCGCTGGTGCCTGATCCACGCCACCCACATGACCGATGCTGAAACCGTTGCCATGGCCAAAAGCGGTGCCATCGCCGGCCTATGCCCGATCACCGAGGCCAATCTCGGTGACGGCACTTTTGCCGCGCCGCTGTTCAGGGAACATGGCGGCCGCTATGGCGTCGGCTCCGATTCCAATGTGCTCATCGGCCTGCCCGACGAGTTGCGCCAGCTCGAATATTCGCAGCGCCTCGCCCACCGCGCCCGCAATGTGCTGGCGGTCGCAGGCGGCTCGACCGGCCGCGCACTGTTCGACGCCGCGCTCGACGGTGGCAGCGTCGCGCTTGGCGCCGGTGCTTCCGCGATCGCCGCCGGCGCATCCGCCGATCTTGTCTCGCTCGATCCCAAAAATCCCTCGCTGGCCGGCAAGAGTGGCGACGCGATCCTCGACGCCTGGATCTTCGCCAATGGCAGCAAGGTCGACTGCGTCTGGGTGCATGGCCGCAAACAGGTCAGCGGCGGCAGGCATGTGAAGCGAGAGGCCATCGCTGAGCGTTTTCGCAACGTGATGACGGCGCTTTCGGCATGAGCATGGCCGGTACAGTGGAGGCGGAAGGCGGCGGCTCGCTGCACCAGCGCATCCTCTCCGACATCAGCGAGAAAATCCTGTCCGGCGCCTGGGCGCCCGGTCATCGCATCCCGTTCGAGCATGAGTTGAGCGTGCAATACAATTGCTCGCGCATGACGGTGAACAAGGCGCTGTCGCAGCTTGCCAAGGCCGGACTGATCGAGCGCCGCCGCCGCTCAGGCAGCTTTGTGCGCCGGCCGCAGTCGCAGGCCGCGGTGCTGGAAATCCACGATATCCGCATCGAGGTCGAAGCGCTCGGCCTGCCCTATCGCTACGAGCGCGTCGCCCGACACAAAAGGCGCAGCAGCGCCGGGGATCGCGCGCTGCTGGAACTCGGCGTGGCCGGACCGGTGCTGGCGCTGGAGTGCGGTCATTTCGCCGGCGAGCGGCCGTTCGCGCATGAACAGCGGCTGATCAATCTCACCGCCGTGCCCGAGGCAGCGGACGAGGAATTCGTGGCCACCGCACCAGGACCATGGCTGATTGGCCGCGTGCCGTGGAGCGAAGCCGAGCACCGGATTCGCGCTGTCGCCGCCGACAGGCATATCGCGGCTGCACTCGATATAGAAACCGGTGCGCCCTGCTTGGTGGTCGAGCGACGGACGTGGAGCGCCGAGCACCCGGTCACCCATGTGCGCTTCACCTACGCGGCCGAGAGCCACACGCTGGTGGCGAGGTTCAGGCCGCAGGGGTGAGGCTGATCTCCCCCCACGTGGGGGGAGATTGGCAGCTTCAACGCCTCAAATCGCAGCGGTAATAATAATCTCGACCAGATATTCCGGGGCGGCGAGCTTTGCTTCGCCGGTGGCGCGGGCTGGCGTGTTGCCCTGCGGCACCCACTTGTCCCATTCCGCGTTCATCTCGGCAAAGGTGCTCATGTCGGCCAGCCAGATGATCGCCTGCAGGATCTTGGTCTTGTCGGAGCCAGCCTTGGCCAGCAATTCGTCGACAGCCGCCAGGATGTCCCTGGTCTGCGAAGCGACATTGCCGGTTGGCTGGCCGACCTGACCAGCCAGATAGACGGTATTGCCATGGATGACGATCTGGCTCATGCGCGGGCCGACATCGATGCGACGAATGCTCATTGGATGGTTCCTTCCTGTGGCGGTTGCGCTTCTTTAGAGTCGCGACCGGCTTGGGGCAAGGTCGCCAGGTCGAATCCCCTTGGGCCAACGGCATATGATACGCACACACGGCAAGTTGACCCTGCCGCCGCAATTCCGCCGGATTGGCTTGTTGACTAATGTAATAACATCACATATCCAATCGGCCGCTGCCAGCAGCCGGATTTCGCCGCCTACGGATCGCAGAATGACAAATACCTGCCTGACATTCCGCGACCTGACGCTTGGCTACGGCAGCCATCCGGCGATCCATCATCTCGACGGCACCATCCGCAAGGGCTCGCTGACCGCTGTGGTCGGCGCCAACGGCTCCGGCAAATCGACGCTGATGAAAGGTATTGTCGGCGTCCTGAAGCCGATGGCCGGCGAGGTTGTCCGCGCACCCGGTGTACGTGCCGCCTATCTGCCGCAGCAATCGGAGCTCGACCGGTCCTTTCCGGCGCGGGTGGTGGATCTGGTTTCGCTCGGCCTGTGGCCACGGCGCGGCCTGCTTGGCCGCTACACTAGGGAAGATCGCGATGACGTCAGCAAGGCGCTGATGGCGGTGGGCCTCGGCGGTTTTGAAAAGCGGCCGATCGACACGCTGTCGGGCGGCCAACTGCAGCGCACGCTGTTTGCCCGTGTCCTGCTGCAGGACGCCGACCTCATCCTGCTCGACGAACCCTTCAACGCCGTCGACGCCAAGACGGTCGGCGACCTCATTGCGCTGATCAAGCACTGGCATGGCGAGGAACGCACCATCATGGTCGTCGTCCACGATCTGGATCTGGTGCGGCAGAATTTCCCCGAAACGCTGCTTCTGGCCCGCCAGCCGATCGCCTGGGGCGAAACCCGGGAAACGCTGAAGCCTGAAAATCTGTTGCGCGCCCGCCGTTTTCACGAGGCCTGGGAAGAAAATGCACCCTGGTGCGAGCCGGGCGAGGACGCTCATGGTCACGATCACCATGGCCACGATCACGATCACCAACATGGCGTCGGACCGAGGGCTGCTTGATGGACATGCTTTACGGCCTAGTCATCGCGCCCTTCGCCGATTTCGCCTTCATGCAGCGGGCGTTGATCGGCTCGCTGATGCTGTCGCTCGGCGCCTGCCCGATCGGCGTCTTCCTTATGCTGCGGCGCATGAGCCTGTCGGGCGACGCCATGGCGCACGCAATCCTGCCCGGTGCAGCCGCCGGCTTCCTGTTCTATGGGCTGGAAATCCTGCCGATGACCATCGGCGGCCTGATCGCCGGCGTCATCGTCGCGCTCGGCGCCGGCGCCGTCTCGCGTTTCACCATCCAGCGCGAAGACGCCTCGATGGCGGCTTTCTACCTGATTTCGCTCGCCATCGGCGTGCTGATGGTGTCGATCCGCGGTTCCAGCGTCGATCTCATGCATGTGCTGTTCGGCACCGTGCTGGCGCTCAATGACGAGGCCCTGACGCTGATCGGCGGCATCGTCGCGGTGACGCTGGTCAGCCTCGCCATCTTCTGGCGGGCGCTGGTCGCCGAATGCCTCGACCCGCTGTTCCTGCGCTCGGTCAGCCGGCTCGGCAGCCCGGTGCATTTCATCTTCCTCGGCCTTGTCGTACTCAACCTCGTCGGCGGCTTCCAGGCGCTCGGCACGCTTCTATCGGTTGGGCTGATGATGCTGCCGGCCGCGGCCGCCCGCTTCTGGACGGTTCGCGTCGAGCCGATGTGCGTGCTGGCCGTACTGATCGGCTTCGCATCCTGCGTCGCCGGGCTGCTTTTGTCCTATCACGCCTCGCTGCCATCCGGCCCGGCCATCATCCTGTCGGCCGGCGTCGTCTATTTCGCCTCGATCCTGTTTGGCACGCGCGGCATCCTGCGCGCGCGCATCATCCATCACCGTCACAGAACGGCCTGATCCCCGCCCCTAGAAGGAGACCCCTCTATGCTGAAATCCATCCATGCCGCCCTGGCGATGAGCGTTATAACATTAACCGCCTTTGGCGCATCGTCGGCCTTCGCGGCCCCGCTGAAAGTGGTCGCCAGCTTCACCGTCATTGCCGATTTCGCCAAAAATGTCGGCGGCGACCGCATCGATGTCACCACCATCGTCGGGCCGGATGGCGATGCCCATGTCTACGAGCCGAGCCCGGCCGATGCGGTGGCCATGGCCAAGGCCGACATCGTGCTGGTCAACGGCCTGCATTTCGAAGGTTTTCTGCAGCGGCTGGTCGATGCCAGTGCCACCAAGGCCTCGATCATCACCTTGACCAAGGGCGTGACGCCGATCGATTTCAAGCCTGAATTCGCCGATGCCGACGCGGCCGAAGGTGCCGGCACCGGCGGCGGCAAGACGGTCACCGATCCCCACGCATTCCAGTCGATTGCCAACGCCAGGATCTATGTGAAGAACATCGCCGAGGCTTTCTGCGCGGCCGATTCGGAAGGCTGCGTCAGCTATCAGACCAATGCCGCCGCCTACACCAAGAAGCTTGATGCGGTCGAAGGTGAAGTGAAAGCGGCAATTGCCTCGATCCCAGAGAGCAAGCGCGTCGTCATCACCTCGCACGACGCCTTCGGCTATTTCGAACATGCATACGGCCTGACCTTCCTCGCCCCGCAAGGGGTCTCGACCGACTCCGAACCATCCGCCGCAGACGTTGCCAAGCTGGTCAATCAGGTGAAGCAGGACAAGGCGGCTGCGATCTTCGTCGAGAACATCACCAACCCGCGCCTGATCGAGCAAATCGCCAGCGAAACCGGCATCAAAGTCGGCGGCACGCTCTATTCGGACGCGCTGTCGCAGCCCGACGGCCCGGCCGCGACCTATATCGACATGATGCACAACAACATCCGTCAGATCAAAGGCGCTATTCTCGGCAGCTGAGTTTGAAGGATTGTCCAGCCGGGCCGCATCGGCCCGGTTGGATTTTCTGGCACGCAATGGCTATTTGGCAGAGAAATCCTTCGGCACGGATTGCCGCCCATGTCGGGGAGTGGCAAGACTGCCACCTGACCAGTTTGCGAGGATGCTGCCATGGAATACCGCGAAATCAGCGAGGACTATTCGGTCTCGGGCCAGATCCAGCCCGAAGACGTCGCCGCCATCAGGGAAGCTGGCTTCAAGAGTGTGATCTGCAACCGGCCCGATGACGAACAGCCGGGCCAGCCTTCTGCCGACACCGTCGGGGCAGCGGTCGAAGCCGCAGGCCTCGCCTTCCGCTACATTCCGGTGATCAGCGGCCAGATCACGGCCGAGAATGTCGAGGATCAGGCCGAAGCGCTCGAGGAACTCGACGGCCCGGTCTTCGCCTATTGCCGTTCCGGCGCCCGCTGCACCAATCTCTATGGACTGATCCAGCAGTCGAAGGGTTGAACGGCCCTTCCGTCATTAGGCTGGCGATCCTTCACACCCCCTCTGGCCTGCCGACGTATCAATGATATCCGCTCAGATTAAATCGGCAGCGCGCCGGTTTCCTTCAGCGTCTCCAGCACGATCGCCGTTTTCACATGCTGCACGGATTCGTGCGGCAGTAGCACGCCGTTGACGAATTCCGACAATGATTTGAGATCCGGCGTCACCACTTTCAGGATGTAGTCCATCTCGCCGGTCAGCGCGTGCGCTTCCTGCACTTCGGGCAGCCGCGCCACCAGTTCGCCGAAGCGCCTTGCATTGTCGCGATTGTGGGTGGCGAGCGTGACCGAAATGACGTTGACCAGGGAAAAACCGAGCTTGTCGCGGTCGAGAACGGCGCGATAGCCCCTGATGAAGCCGTCCTCCTCCAGCCGCTGACGGCGGCGCGAGCATTGCGACGCCGACAGGTTCACCCGCTCCGAAAGATCGTTGTTGGTCAGCCGCGCATCACCCTGCAACAGTGCCATTATCTTGCGGTCGAACTGGTCAATGCGCGCCTCATCCATGGCTTTCCCTTACATCATGCACGCTTCACGCATGACATCATCATTTCAAGCGTTTGAATGCAAGCACCGTGCGCCTCCTCCGCGTTATCATCGTGTCAAATCGCCTTTTCAGGCCAGGCCAGCTTTCGGAGGAATATTATGGGTCCCTTCCCGCACGACGCCCCGCCCGCCAGGATCAGCAAGGACAACCCGGCCGGCACCGATGGGTTCGAGTTCGTCGAATTCGCGCATCCGGAGCCGCAAAAGCTGGCTGAGCTGTTCACCCGCATGGGCTATATCGCGGTGGCCAAGCACCGCACGAAAGACCTCACCATCTGGCGGCAGGGCGACATCAACTATGTCGTCAACGCCGAGCCCGGCTCGCATGCGATGAAATTCGTCGACAGGCACGGCCCCTGCGCGGCTTCGATGGCATGGCGGGTGGTC
>NZ_RZPB01000014.1:0-25062 GCF_003998535.1 Mesorhizobium sp. M7A.F.Ca.AU.002.02.1.1
TGACAAGCCCGGTATCGACCAGCCGTTTGAGGTGATGCGACAGCGTGGAGGACGGAATGTCGAGCCTGCCCTGGACGCTGCCGACGGCAAGCCCGTCATCACCGGCCCGCACCAGGATGCGATAGAGCTGAAGCCGCGTCGGATTGCCGAGCGCTTCAAGCTGCGCGGCTGCTTTTTCGAGTCTCATGGAAATAAGCTACGCAGCACTTTTCGCGCCGTCAACCCAATTTCGAAAATTATGGAAATAGCGTCAACCGGGGCGCTTGCCCGAGGCGTAAATGACCACCTCGCCATCCTCCTTGGTGAACGTGCCGATGTCCGGATTGGGCAGAATGTCCAGCACCTTTTCCGACGGCCGCGCCAGCACGACGCCGAGCGGACTGACGACGATCGGCCGGTTGATCAGGATCGGATGTGCCAGCATGAAATCGAGGATCTGCTGGTCGGACCATTTCGGGTCGGCAAGGCCGAGTTCGGCATAGGGTGTGCCCTTCTCGCGCAGCAGGGCGCGCGGTGTAATGCCCATCGCCGCGATCAGGTCGACCAACCTTTCGCGCGATGGCGGCGTCTTCAGATATTCGATCACCTCCGGCTCCTCGCCCGACTGGCGGATCATGGCCAACGTGTTGCGCGACGTGCCGCAATCGGGATTGTGGTAGATGGTGATGGTCATTTCGAGGTCCTCTCAGCCGACATGGTATTCCGGACGGCGCCGCCCATCTCGTACCAGCCCTTGCTGCGGTTCACGATCCACACCACCGACAGCATGACCGGAACCTCGATGAGCACCCCGACCACAGTGGCAAGGGCCGCGCCAGAATTCAGCCCGAACAGCGCGATCGCGGCGGCCACCGCCAGCTCGAAGAAGTTCGACGCGCCGATCAGCGCCGATGGTCCAGCCACGCAGTGTCGTTCGCCGCTGAGGCGGTTGAGCAGATAGGCAAGACCGGAATTGAAATAGACCTGGATCAGGATCGGCACCGCCAGCAGCACGATCACCAATGGCTGCGCGATGATCTGCTCGCCCTGAAAGCCGAACAGCAGCACCAACGTCGCCAGCAAGGCAACCAGCGACAGGGGCTGCAGCGTGGCAAGCAGGGCCTCAAGCCCGGCCTGTCCCCTCGCTGCCAGCAGCCGGCCACGAACCAACTGCGCGACGATCACCGGCGCGACGATGTAGAGTGCGACCGACAGCATCAGCGTGCCCCATGGCACGGTGATCGCCGACAGGCCGAGCAGCAGGCCGACGATTGGCGCGAAAGCAACGATCATGATAGCGTCGTTGAGCGCTACCTGCGACAGCGTGAAATTCGGCTCGCCGCGCGTCAGGTTCGACCAGACGAAAACCATCGCCGTGCACGGCGCCGCGGCAAGGATGATCAGCCCGGCAATGTAGGAATCGATCTGCACGGCGGGCAGCCACGGCCGGAACAACCAGCCGATGAAGAGCCAGCCCAGCAGCGCCATCGAGAACGGCTTCACCGCCCAGTTGATGAACAGCGTCACGCCGATGCCGCGCCAATAGGTGCCGACCTTGGCCAGCGAGGCGAAATCGACGCGCAAGAGCATCGGCACGATCATCAGCCAGATCAGCACGGCGACAGGAATGTTGACCCTGGCGATCTCGGCCAACGCGATGGCGCCGAACACGCCCGGCAGCAGATGGCCAAGCGCGATGCCCGCGACGATGCACAGTGCCACCCACACCGTCAGATATTTCTCGACGAAGCCGATGCCGGGCCGCACCGCCTCAGCTGTGTTCAGAGCATGATCGGTCATGATGGCTTCCTTGTTCGAACGGCGCGCGGCGGACAGTCACAAGCCCCTCAGCAGTCACAGGTCACGGCATTGATGACCGGGCGGCAGAGCTCCGGCGCGCCATTGCAGCAATCTTCCATCAGATAGGCCAGCAGGTCGCGCAAGCCGGTCATGTCGGCGACATAGCGCACGGTCCTTCCGTCGCGTTCGGGACGGATCAGCCCGGCATGGGCGAGCACCTTCAGATGCGCCGACATGGTGTTCTGGACCGTGTCCAGCCTCGTTGCGATCTCGCCGGCTGGAATGCCTTCCGGGCCGGCACGCACGAGCAGCCGGAAGACATCCAGCCGCGTCTCCTGGCCAAGTGCGGCCAGCGCGTTCAAAGTGCCCTTCCTATTCATATATCCGAATCCTTGGATTTATGGATTCGTGAATATCGACTCCCCCGCGATCTGTAAAGGATGTCCGCCGCTATGATGTGACGGCAAGCACCTTTCCCGTATCGTGCTGGCGCACGAAGTCCACCCGGGCACCATCCCAGTGGTAGCTGTAGTGGCGGCCCTGCACTGGAATGGCAATGACATCGGGCCAGAAGATGCCGATGCAGCCGCCGCCCGGCATGCGCACGCTGTTCCACACCAGCCCGTCGCTGCCTGCTGCCCGCAGCGCCCGCCCTTCCGCCTGCGAGGCGGAATAGTCGTCCGGGTCGAGCACGCCGGGCACGGCGTTGACGTCATCGAGGTCGCGGTCGACGTTGCCGATCAGCACGCGGAAATCCGCCGTCCAGCCCGGCCCTTCGTTGGTGGCGCGCATGAATTTCTGATGGTGGTGAATGGTCTCGGCCAGCGCCACCTCCTCGCTGTCACCCGCATAATAAATCCCGTAGCTGCCATCCGAGAAGCGGCCTGGTCTGAGCGTCGAGCAATGCACGAAGGGCGCCATCACGAAACTGGCGCCGGGGCCGGAAATCCGCCTTGCGGCCGAAACCTTGCCGAGATCGCCGATCTCGAACCTTATGCGTGGGTTTGTCTTCGCCTCGACGGCGGCAAGCGCCTCCCAGTCGCGCGGGTCGGCAATGTCTTCGAACAGGTCGATCGGTGGGTGGATGGAACGGATGATGCGGAAGGTCTGGTGCCAGTCGACGCGGCGACGGACCGCAAGCCCACTCACCATGCACCACGCTCCGCATCGAGCCATTCGCGCATCGCCGAGAGATCGGAGATTTCGCCGCGCAGCATCAGGTCGAGCGCCGACTGGCCGCCAAAGGTGGCATTGGGCTTGCGGATCCAGGCATAGCCGCGCGCCGGTTCCGTGAAGAGGTAGCGCAGGCCCTTGTGGATGCCCATCAGATGCGCCATGCGGGTGCGCAGGTCGCGGTCGATCCTGCCGATGCCACCTTCCTTCGCCCCAGTCTTCCAGCGTGCCCAGGTGCGCGCCGACATACCGCCGAGCAGGATGCAGGCCTCCAGGTCGGTGAGGTTCCAGGCCTTGAACAGATTGACCGTTGTGCGCGCCAGCGCGCCCGCTTCTTCATCCGAGATAGCGGCTCCGAACGTGGCCGGCGTGGTGACGATGGATTGAAGCTGCATTGCGTTCACCTTGCTGATTGGCAGATATATAGCATGTATTTGCCAATTGGCAAGAATGCGGAGATGGCAAGGCTTGGCTGCAAAATGAAAAGGCGCGGCCCACACCGCAGGCCGCGCCCTTTATTGCATCACACTGTACGGTGCCTACTCAGCCGCTTCATATCCCGCGATGCCCTTGATCTCGAGGAAATCCTCAAGTCCGTATTCGGCATATTCGCGGCCATTGCCCGACTGCTTGTAGCCGCCGAACGGCAGGCCGGCGTCCCACTGGGGATAGTTGATGTAGACATTGCCGGTGCGCATGCGCGCCGCGACTTCGCGCGCCTTCTTCATGTCCTTGGCCTGGATGTAGGAGGCGAGGCCATAGACGGTGTCGTTGGCGGTCTCGACCACCTCGTCGACGCTGTCATAGGGCATGATCGCCAGTACCGGCCCAAAGATCTCCTCGCGCGCGATGCGCATGTCGTGGGTAACGTCGGCGAACACCGTCGGCCTGACATAGTAGCCGCGGTTGAGTTCGGCCGGACGGCCGGGGCCGCCGGCGACCAACGTCGCACCCTCGTCGATGCCGGCCTGGATCAGGTCCTGGATCTTGTCGAACTGAACTTGGCTGACGACCGGGCCGAGCTTGGTGCCGGCAGCGTCGGCCGGACCGACGGTGAATTTTTCCGCCGCAACCTTGGCATAGCCGGCCGCCTCGTCATGGCGCTCGCGCGGCACGAACATGCGCGTTGGCGCGTTGCAGGACTGGCCGCTGTTGCTGAAGCAACCGGCCACGCCCTTGCTGACCGCGCTTGCGAGGTCGACGTCGGGGAACAGAATGTTGGCCGACTTGCCACCAAGCTCCTGATGCACGCGCTTGACCGTGTCGGCAGCGGCCTTGGCCACCAGGATGCCGGCGCGGGTCGAACCGGTGAACGACATCATGTCGATGTCAGGATGGCTGGACAACGCCTGGCCGACGCCCGGTCCGTCGCCATTGACGAGGTTGAAGACGCCCTTCGGCACGCCGGCCTCGTCGAGGATCTCGGCGAAGATGATGGCGTCGAGCGGCGCGATCTCGGATGGCTTGAGCACCATGGTGCAGCCGGCGGCGAGCGCCGGACCCACCTTGCAGGTGATCTGGTTGAGCGGCCAGTTCCACGGCGTGATCAGCCCGACGACACCGATCGGCTCCTTGACCACGAGATGATTGCCCTTCACGTGGCGGAATTCGAAAGCCTTCAGCGTCTCGGCCATTTTGGTCAGATGCGCCAGCCCAATGCCGACCTGGCTGTCCAACGCCATCTGGCGCGGCGCGCCCATCTCGCGCGACACGGCAACCGCAAGATCGCCACTGCGCTTCTTGTAGACCGCGATGATGCGATTCAACAGGTCGAGCCGCTCGCTAACTTCGGTGAAACCAAAGCCGTTGAAGGCGCGCTTGGCGGCAGCCACCGCCTTGTCGACATCGGCCTTGGAGCCGAGCGAAATCTGCGCAAAAGCGTCCTCATTCGAGGGATCGATGACGTCCAATGGGTTGGGCACAACAGGATCGACCCACGCGCCATCGATGTAGAACTGCAGATTGTGTGACATGGTTTTCTCCTTGGCCGCATGGTCGCGCCGGGCCGTCATATCTGGCTGGAGATAACGATGCACAAACGCCGCTGTCAAACACAACCCCCGAAGTGGTTGAGCCAGTGCGGCAGTGATTGAGCCAGAGCGGTTGGGCAGCAACCGGCTTGGTGAGGATGGACTACAGCAAGGTATGCCCGGCCTCGACCAGAAACCGCCTCGCCGCGGCCTGATCCGTGGCTTTCACCAGGAGATGGTCGCCATCGAAAGTGGACACCACGAAGATGCCCAACCCGTTTTCCGACAACGGCCTGATGACCGACAGCACGATACCGGTTTCGTCGAAGGCGAACGGGCCCAGGAGCTTGAAGGCCACCCAGTCGATATCCTGCTTGACGGCATGCGGCACGCGGTCCTGCAGGCAAACGATCGAAAGCTCGTCGTCGGTCCTTGTGATGCTGACGAAGCCTGGTCCGTCCGCCCAACCGGGAATGGTTTCGCCCGCCGCCAGCCGGGAAACCGCGTAAGACCCCGGGAGTTGCTTAAGCTTGACCTTGGCAGCCATTATCGAAATCCTTCCTCAGATCGCCGGTGATCCCGCTAGCCTCTTGCTCATATAGACCGTCATGCCGCCCATGAACGGCTCGTCCCGATCCACTATGTAGCCCTGCCTCTTGTAGAGCGATACGTTCGCCTCGAACGCGCCATTGGTCAGCAGGCGAAGCTCGTCGCGGCCCGACTCGATCGCCTTGCGCTCGGCCCACTCCAGCAACAGCCGGCCAATCCCCCTGCCCTGCGCATCCGGTGCGACACAGACATTCTCGATCCACAGATGATCCTCGGCCAGCATGGTTTCAATCATTCCCACGATCCGATCATCCTCGACGGCGAGATCGAACGGATGCTCGGCAACAGCCTTCTCGTAGTCGGCGCGCATCGGCAGAGGCTCGCGGCCGATCACCGCTACCCATTTGGCATAGGCGGCGCGCACGATATCCCGGATCGCGGCGGCGTCAGCGGGCGCGGCCGGCCGAAGCCGGATGGAAGAATTGTTGGTCATCAAACTGCTCCAGACATGAAAAATCCCGCCGGCGGTTTCGCGGGCGGGGCTGGAAACGAAAGAACCGGGTCTATCCTGCCGGTCTTTGTCGTCGCGCAATCAGCTTGCCGCTCCGCACTGTGCAGGGGCGACGTCGCTTGGTGTTGGCGGGCGCGAAAACGAACATGGCGCCAAGTTGGAACAGGAAGCGCGGCGATGTCAAGGCGACCGCTCGATCGACAGTGTCTCGCATCGGCGACAAGGTTCTGGTCCTCGCGCCCGCAGGGCATAGAATCGCTATATGCTTTGTGCCAACGGCAGCTAATCGATGGGCAAACTATGACCGGGACGCTGAACAAAGCGGTGCGGATGGTGGCCATCCTGAACCTGGCCTATTTCGGGATCGAATTTGCCGTAGCCGTTTGGATCGGATCGGTATCGCTGTTCGCGGACAGCATCGATTTTCTGGAGGACGCATCCGTCAATCTCCTGATCATGGTCGCGTTGGGCTGGACCGTCCGCAATCGAGCGCGGCTCGGAATGGCGCTGGCCGGGATACTTCTGATCCCCGCATTGGCGACCCTTTGGACAGCCTGGGAGAAATTCAACATTCCAATTCCGCCAGCTCTCGTTCCGCTAACGCTCACGGCGGCTGGCGCGATGCTCGTCAACCTGTCGTGCGCGCTCATGCTCGCTCGCTATCGCCATCACAGCGGCAGCCTCACCCGCGCCGCCTTCCTGTCGGCGCGCAACGACGTCCTGGCCAATGTGGCAATCATTGCCGCTGCCCTGGTCACCGCATTCGTGTGGAATTCGGCCTGGCCCGATATCGTCATTGGGCTGGCAATCGCCGTCATGAATGCGGATGCTGCCCGCGAGGTTTTCACGGCCGCAAGACGCGAGTTCGCAGAAGGCCAAATTTCAAACTGAAACGCTGCCACCCGATCCGCGCACGATCCCCTCAACTCCTGCGCCGTCGGCCGGAATGGCTACCCGGTCGTCGAGTGCCCTCAGCCTGCGCCTGGCTCTAGCGATCGATCCTTGCTTCCTGTTGCGGAGAATAGCGCGCTCCCTGTACGGCGATCGCCGAGACCGCGTTCTCGATGTCGGCAGTTCGCCGTCAGCGCGACAGTGACCGATCCGATGTTCTCTTCGAGGCGATTGAGCTTGGTGGTGCCGGGGATCGGAACGATCCAGGGCTGTATCTGCCAAGCGCGGGAGCGATATCGGAGAATGGGCTTTTCAGCCTTGGAACATCGGTCATGTTGGTCTCCTTCGTAGAGTTCGGGCGTTGAACTCGGCGCCACGCGCCGATACCTGGTCAAATCCCGTATTGTTCGTCGCTGACATGCTCCAACCAGTCGACGACCTTGCCGTCGAGCGCTTCGGCGATAGCGATGTGGCTCATCGCCGTGGTCGGCGCGGCGCCATGCCAATGCTTCTCTCCGGGCGCGAACCAGACGATGTCGCCGGGCTGGATCGATTCGATCGGGCCGCCCTCGCGCTGCGCCAGGCCGGCGCCCGAGAGGACGATCAGCGTCTGGCCGAGCGGATGCGTGTGCCAGGCGGTGCGCGCGCCGGGCTCGAAAGTCACGGTGGCGCCGCCGACCCGGGCGGGCTCGCTGCCCTTGAACGGCGCGTCGATGCGCACCGCACCGGTGAAATAGTCGGCCGATCCCTTGGCCGAGGCCTGAGAGCCGTTTCGCGTGATGTCCATGGTTTTGTCCCTTCCTGGCAACAGCCATGACACGACCGCCCGGCTTTAGAGACGGCCGGAGGTGCCCGGTGTGATAACGCCTATCTAGGGTCTGCGATTGGTGCCGATTAGGTGCTATATCCAGCATGATCTTATGAAGGGGGCTCATGAATGCCACGTGACAACCTGAACGAGCTAACCGCCTTCCTCGCTGTGGCGCGCGAGGAAAGCTTCACCAGGGCGGCGGCCAAGCTCGGGGTTTCCCAATCGGCGCTCAGCCACACGGTGCGGGCGCTGGAGGAGCGGCTGGGTGTACGGCTCCTGACCCGCACCACGCGCAGCGTGTCGCCCACCGAAGCCGGGGAGCGGCTGCTTCGCACCGTCGGGCCGCGGCTGGACGAGATCGAGACCGAGCTCATTGCCTTGAGCGCATTGCGGGAAAAACCCGCCGGCGCCATCCGCATCACCGCCGGTGAGCACGCCGCCGATGCGGTCCTGTGGCCGGCGATCGCCCCGCTGCTGCCCGACTATCCCGACATCAAGGTCGAGATCATCGTCGACTATGGACTGACCGACATCGTCGCCGAGCGCTTCGACGCCGGCGTGCGGCTGGGCGAACAGGTGGCGCGCGACATGATCGCGGTGCGCATCGGCCCCGACATGCGCATGGCGGTGGTCGGCTCGCCAGCCTATTTCGCTACCCGACCAAAGCCGCGCACGCCGCAGAACCTGACCACCCACAATTGCATCAATCTGCGGCTGCCCACCTATGGCGGGCTCTATGCCTGGGAGTTCGAGAAGGCCGGACGCGAGCTGAAGGTTCGGGTCGAAGGCCAGCTTGTGTTCAACACGGCCGCTCTGCGCATGAACGCGGTGCTCGCCGGCCTCGGCCTTGCCTATCTGCCTGAGGAGCAGGTGACGGCCCATCTGGCCAACGGCCGGCTGGTGCGTGTGCTCGCCGACTGGTGCGGGCCCTTCCCCGGCTACCATCTCTATTACCCCAGCCGCCGGCAAGCCACGCCGGCCTTCTCGCTGCTGGTCGACGCGCTGCGCTACCGGGGCAAGGAGTAAGTCGGTGAGCAGCTTCCACCCGGCTTTGACTCGCCGCCGCCTGCGGTGACTATCCCCGGAAATGGTCGCGGAACCATTTCCGCGGCACCGCGTTCACTGCGGTTAACTGGAACTCCTATACGTGGCGCAAGTGACGAAAACCTCGAGCTCGACCTTTGATCTGCCCCACCAAATCCTCGATAATCTTCCCGTAGCAATCTACACCACCGACACCGAAGGCAAGATCACCTATTTCAATCGGGCCGCGGCAGATTTCGCTGGGCGCGAACCCGAGCTCGGAAAAGACCAATGGTGTGTGACGCACAAGCTGTTCACGACCGACGGTGAAGTGTTGCCGCATGACCAATGCCCGATGGCTGTCGCGCTAAAGGAGAACCGGCCGGTCAGAAACCAGTCGGCTATCTCCCAACGCCCGGACGGCACGCGTGTGCCGTTCCTTCCCTATCCCACACCGCTTCATGACGAGCAGGGCAGACTGGTCGGCGCCGTCAATATGCTGTTCGATCTCACTGACCGCCATCATGCCGACGAGGCCAGGCATCATCTGTCAGCCATCGTGGAGTCTTCCTTCGATGCCATCGTCAGCAAGGATTTGAACGGAGTCATCAGGAGCTGGAACTCAGCCGCCCAACGTCTGTTCGGTTACACCGCCGACGAAGCAATCGGAAGGTCGGTAACTATGCTGATACCGGACGACCATTTGGACGAAGAGCCGCGCATATTGGAGCGCATCCGCAAAGGCGAGCAGGTCGAGACCTACGAAACCATCCGCCGCCGCAAGGACGGCAGCCTTGTGCCCGTATCCCTGACAATCTCGCCGGTGCGCAACGCCGTCGGGCAGATCGTCGGCGCCTCGAAGATCGCCCGCGACATATCAGTAGCCAAGGAGAACGAATATCGCATCCGCATGCTGATGCGCGAGGTCAACCACCGGGTGAAGAACCAGTATTCCGTCATCATCTCGATGATCCGGGAGACCAGCAAGCGGTCATCGACGCCGGCCCAGTTCGAACGTCAGGTGCGCGAGCGCATCATGGCGTTGTCGCTCTCGCATGACCTTCTGGTTTCCGGCGACTGGAAGGGCGCCACGATCTTCGAACTGCTGCTTGCGCAGGCCAAACCGTTCGGCAACGAGGAGCGGATCTCAATGTCGGGCCCTTCCCTGACGCTGAGCCCCAATGCCGTCCAGTACCTCGGCATAGCGTTTCATGAACTCGCGACCAATTCCGCTAAATACGGCGTCCTTTCGGCCGCAGAGGGAACGATAACGGTGCAATGGAAGGTAACCGGACTGGTCGGCCAGAAACAGTTCCAGCTGATCTGGAAAGAGAGAGATGGTCCTGAAGTACAGACGATCGGCCATGGTGGTTTCGGCAGCGTGGTGCTGCGGCGCGTCGCTCCAGCCGCGGTGAGCGGCACCGGTGTTCTCGAGCATGATAGCCACGGTGTCACCTGGACGCTGCAAGCACCGTTGACCCAACTTGAGGCCTCGGTTGACAGCGAGCACGTTGATCAGCGTGCGTTGGACCAGGTGATGAGCGGACACGAATTCGGAATTGTTCCCTGAACTTGGGCACTGGCAACAGGACTACGGCCCGCTATGTGTTGCTTTTATTGTACGTCCTGGCCTTCAGCCCTGTCGCAATATGGCGGGCATCAGCACCGGAGCCATCGCCGTGACCGTGACCGACCTCTATCGAGGCTACATCGCCTGCCTCAACAATCAGGACTGGCAGAAGCTGCATCGCTTCGTTCATGACGAGGTGCACTACAATGGCGACCGCGTCGGACTGTCGGGTTACCAGGACATGCTGGAGCGCGATTTTCGGGAAATCCCAGACCTCTATTTCGATATCCAGTTGCTGATCGCCGAACCGCCGTTCCTAGCCAGCCGGCTTCAGTTCAACTGCACGCCGAAGGGAACCTTCTTCGGGCTCCCTATAAACGGCAGGAAGGTGTCCTTCAGCGAGAACGTCTTCTATGAATTCCTCGACGACCGGATCAGGAACGTCTGGTCGGTGATCGACAAGGCCGCGATCGAGGCGCAGCTTTAATCCAGGTCGCCCAGAAAGCGACGTCTGCGCGGCAGCGCCCGTGGATCGTTCGTAAAAATCGATCATTCTAACGAAAATAATTCGTTGGAAAGATTGGTTTAGGAATGGCATTCTCCCGGCATACTCGCCTGGAGCATTGCATTGTCTTCCGTTTCCCACTTCGCGAACGATATTCCAAAAAGCGCGTTTCCTGCCGATGTCGCGCAAGGGCGAAAATCCCTTAGCTGGAATGGCATCGTCCCCGGCATCGTGCTGGTCACGATGATCACTGCCGTCGCCTTCTCGGCGCGCAATGTTTCCGGCTTCGCGCTGTTCAGTCCAATGATCCTCGCCGTCGTCGCCGGCATGATCTACTCCAACGTGCTCGGCACGCCCGTGCACGCCAAAGCCGGTATCGCATTCTCGCAAAAGCGCCTGTTGCGCTTCGCCATCGTGCTGCTCGGCTTCCAGCTGACGCTCGGCCAGGTGGTCTCGATCGGCGCTGGCGGCGTCGGCATTGTCGCGGCGACGCTTGGCGCCACCTTCGTTTTCACCATCACGCTTGGCCGGCTGATCGGCGTCGACGCCAAGCTGGCGCAGTTGATCGCCGCCGGCACCTCGATCTGCGGCGCTTCGGCCATCGTCGCCACCAACATCGTCACCGATGCGCGCGACGAGGACGTCACCTACGCCGTCGCCTCGATCACCTTGTTCGGCACCGTCGCCATGCTCGGCTTCCCACTCATGGCGCCCATGCTCGGCCTCGACCAGCACGCTTTCGGCCTGTGGGCCGGCGCCTCGATCCACGAGGTGGCGCAAGTCATCGGCGCCGGCTTTCAGAACGGCACCCAGTCCGGCGAGATCGCCACCGTCGCCAAGCTGACCCGCGTCGCCATGCTGGCGCCGATGGTCGTCGCGCTCGGCCTGATGGCGCGCGGCAGGAGCAGCAGTGAGGTGGCGGCGCGGCCGCCCATGCCGTGGTTCGTCGCCGCCTTCGTCGCTGTCGTGGCGTTGAACAGCTTGGTCACGGTGCCCACCGAGATGAAATCGGCAATGGCGCTCGCCACCACCATCATGCTGACCATGGGCCTGGCCGCCATGGGCCTGCAGGCCGACATCTCTCAGCTGCGCTCGCGCGGCCTGCGCCCGCTGGCGCTCGCCTTCTCGGCCTTCCTGTTCATCGGCTGCTTCAGCCTGATGCTGGTGAAGTTCGCCTGAGCTTGATCGCCGGCACGCAGACGGCACAAGCGAGTTTGGGAATCAAATCACATCGGCTACGGTCTGCCGCGCATCAACACGCGAGCCCGCACCCGATCCATGCCGTTTGTTCCCTTACCCTTCGTCGTCGCCCTGTCGCTGTTCATCCTGCTTTGGGTCGTCGCCAGCCGCCAGGATGAGGCAGCACCGAACCTGCCGTTTCTCGCCCTGATCCTTGTTGCAGCGTTGCAATCGGTGCTCACCGGACTGCGCTGGGGCTATGGCATCAGCGAAGTCGGCTATATCGCCCCCGTATCCGCCGCGATCATGCCGTCTCTGCTCTACGCCGGCGTATCGAGCCTGGTTCGCACCAGCGACCGCCGGTGGCCGGCCCTGCTGGGGCTCCACGCGACACCCGCGGTCATCATCATCATGCTGATAATCTTTTGGCGCGAGGCGATCGACGTGGCGCTGACATCAATCGATTTCACCTACGCCGCCGCCATTCTCTGGCTGCTTCGCTCCGGCGCCGACGGGCTTCGCCTTGCGCCCTTCGACGGCGCGGTCCCGGTCTACAGGGCCATCCTTTTCGCGGCAGCTACGCTGTGCCTGTCGGGAGCCGTCGACATGCTGGTGTCCTTCGATCTGGCGTCGGGACATGGCGCTCGCGCGGCAACCGTGATCGGCATCGGCAATCTTTTCATGCTCGTCATTGTCGGCATGGCGGCGGCTGCGGCCAGCCAAAGCCATGTCCCGCTCAATGCCGCCGAGCCCGTCGAGACTTCGTCCCCACCCGACGCCGGCGAGAACGCCGATGCGATCGCCAGGGTCAACGAGTTGATGCAGGAGAAAAAACTATATCGCGACGCCAATCTCAACCTCAACCGGCTTGCCCGGCGCGCCGGAATTCCAGCACGGCAGATCTCAATGGCGATCAACCGGGCCACGGCCAGGAACGTCTCGCAATATGTCAACGGACACCGCATCACCGAGGCCTGCCGGCTGCTGAGCGAGACCGATCAGTCCGTGACGGAGATCATGTTTGCGGTCGGCTTCCAGACCAAGTCGAACTTCAACCGCGAATTCCGCCGCGTCACCGATATGACCCCGCTCGCCTGGCGGGACCGGAACGCGCCTGACGCGGCGCCCTCGCTTGCGAACCGGCGGGCGGCTGAAATCGGCAGCGCCGTTCCGCACTGAACGGTACTCAATCGCGATAAAGCACGTCCTTGATCGCGATCAAGGTCGCGGACTTCGCTCCGATCCGCTGACATTGGGTCGCTAACACTGCAATCGAACATGACCGCCAGCTTGCCCGGACGCTGTAGCCTCCGGCCTTGCCACCTATAGGGCGCGTTCGACAACGGAGATTTCAATGAAATTCTGGACTATGCTCTGCGCCGTCGCTGTTTCCACGGCGCTCATGCAACACCCCGCAGACGCCGGCGACAATGTCGGCGTTCGTCAGTTCCCTGCCCCATCCAAGGAGCGCGGCATCGATCTCGATGTGACGGTCTGGTATCCCGCGCAACCGGGCGGCGAGATGGTTATATCAGGCGACACCGCGCTTTTCGCCGGAACGGCCGCCATGCGCGATGCGCCTATCGCTGGCGGAAAATTCCCGCTTATCCTGCTTTCGCATGGCGCTGGCCTGGCGGGAACCCCACACGCCCTGAGCTGGATTGCAACGCCTCTGGCCAGGCAGGGATTCGTCGTCGCCGCTCCCACACACCCGGGAAATACGGGGAAAAACAGATCCGCCGCCGAGACGATGAAACTCTGGTTGCGGCCCGCCGATCTCACGGCTGCCCTGACCGCGACGGCGAAGGACGCTTTCTTCGCAGGGCACCTCGAACAAGGCAAAGTAGGCGTCCTCGGTCTTTCCATGGGCGGCAACACGGCGCTGGCGATAGCCGGTGCCCGCATCGATCCGAAATTGCTGGCGGCCTATTGCGATACGGACCTGCTCAATGCCTCGCTCTGCGACTGGGTCAGGCAAAGCGGCGTCGATCTTCACGCCATGGATTTGCAGGCCGCCGGTCGGGACAACCGGGATGAGCGCATTCATTTCGCCATGGCGATCGATCCTGCCCCATCCGATGTCTTCGATGTCAAAAGCTTTGCCGGTATCAAAATTCCGGTCGCTATCGTCAATCTTGGCCGACCAGGAAAGATTCCCGTGACCGCCGACGCATCCGAGATCGCAAAAGCAATTTCAAAGGCGAGCTATGCGACGATCGCGGATGCGAGCCACTACAGCATGTTCGGCGAATGTAAGCCCGGCGCTGCCGGCATCATTGCGGCCGAACAGATCGGCGACCCGGTTTGCGATGACGGTGGAGCACGATCGCGCGGTGATATTCACGCGCAACTGATCGACATGACGATTGCAGCTTTCAATCGCGCGCTGAAGACCGAGCCGTAGGACGCAGCTCAGTCCTCGAACGAACTCGCCGCGGCATAGATCGCCGCCAGCGTCTCGATGCCGGCCTGGTCGGCCTTGTCGAAGCGGCCGGGCAGCGGGCTGTCGAGATCGAGCACGCCGAAGACGCCTTCATCGTCCTCGAGCAGCACCACCAGTTCCGAGCGCGAATCGGCATCGCAGGCGATGTGGCCGGGAAAATCATGCACGTCCTTGATCAGCATCGAGGTGCCGAGTTCGACCGCCGTTCCGCACACGCCCTTGCCGACGGCGATGCGCACACAGGCCGGCTTGCCCTGGAAAGGCCCGAGCACCATTTCCTCGTCCGACTGCAGGAAATAGAAACCGGCCCAGTTGAGGTCCGGCACCATCTGGAAGATGAGTGCTGCGGTGTTGGCGGCGTTGGCGATCGAATCGCGCTCACCCTCGAGCAGCGCCTTCAATTGGGTGGCGAGGTCGCGGTAGAACGCGGGCTTGTCTGAGGTGTCGATGGCCTTGGCCGCAAACATGAACGTGTCTCCGTGTCGGGGATGGCGGTTCGTCCGATCGCTTGCCAAAGTCCGGCGAGCTCCGCAACCAGACGGCCGCCTGGACAGTCTAGCGTGGATTGCGTCCCCTTCGAAAGCCGCAAGATCATGATTGCCTCCCGGGACTGAGCCGGGCGACTGCGTAAACTTTGCGATGATCATCTTGAGAATCGTAGCGGCCCCGATCGGGGCCGCCATTCACATCTCCAACAGATCGGACAAATCCTGGGTTTTAGTAGCCGCCCATGCCGCCACCGCCGCCACCCGCAGGTGCTGCATCCTTGGCCGGAACGTCGGTGATCATCGCTTCGGCGGTGATCAGAAGGGCTGCGATCGAGCCGGCATCCTGGAGTGCGGTGCGCACCACTTTCGCCGGATCGACGATGCCTGCCTTGATCATGTCGACATAGACCTCGTTCTGGGCGTCAAAACCCTGATTGTGGTCCTTGCTGTCGGTGAGCTTGCCGACGACGATTGAGCCTTCGACGCCGGAATTCTCGGCGATCTGGCGGATCGGCGCTTCGAGCGCCCGCAGCACGATCGTGATGCCGGCCGTGACATCGGCATTGGCGCCGGTCAGGCCGCCAAGCGCCGAGCGGGCACGCAGCAGAGCGACGCCGCCGCCGGGCACGATGCCTTCCTCGACCGCCGCGCGGGTGGCGTTCAGCGCATCGTCGATGCGGTCCTTCTTTTCCTTGACTTCCGACTCGGTGACGCCGCCGACGCGGATGACGGCAACGCCGCCGGCGAGCTTGGCCAGCCGCTCCTGCAGCTTTTCCTTGTCGTAGTCTGACGTCGTCTCCTCGATCTGGCCCTTGATCTGAGCGACGCGCGCCTGGATGGTCGCCTTGGTGCCGGCACCGTCGATGATCGTGGTGGTGTCCTTCTCGATCAGCACGCGCTTGGCGCGGCCGAGCATCTCGATGGTGACGTTTTCGAGCTTGATGCCGAGGTCCTCGGAGATCATCTGGCCCGACGTGAGCACGGCGATGTCTTCCAGCATCGCCTTGCGGCGATCGCCGAAGCCAGGCGCCTTGACGGCCGCGACCTTGAGGCCGCCGCGCAGCTTGTTGACGACCAGCGTCGCCAGAGCCTCGCCCTCGACGTCCTCGGAGATGATCAGCAGCGGCCTGCCGCTCTGCACCACCGCTTCGAGGATCGGCAGCATCGCCTGCAGATTGCCGAGCTTCTTCTCGTGGATGAGGATGTAGGGTTCTTCCAGCTCGACGCGCATCTTGTCGGCATTGGTGACGAAATAGGGCGAGAGATAGCCGCGGTCGAACTGCATGCCTTCGACGACGTCGAGTTCGGTCTCTGCGGTCTTGGCTTCCTCGACGGTGATGACGCCGTCATTGCCGACCTTGTCCATAGCCTTGGCGATCATCTCGCCGACGCTGGCATCGCCATTGGCGGCGATGGTGCCGACCTGCGCGATCTCGGCCGACGACTTGACCTTCTTGGCGCGCGCCTGGATTTCCTTGACCACGGCGGAAACCGCCTGGTCGATGCCGCGCTTCAAATCCATGGGATTCATGCCGGCGGCGACCAGCTTGGCGCCTTCGCGCAGGATCGAGGCGGCCAGCACCGTGGCGGTGGTGGTGCCGTCACCGGCGAGGTCGTTGGTCTTCGAGGCCACTTCGCGCACCATCTGGGCGCCCATGTTCTCGAACTTGTCGGCAAGCTCGATTTCCTTGGCGACGGTGACGCCGTCCTTGGTGATGCGCGGCGCGCCATAGGCCTTGTCGATGATGACGTTGCGGCCCTTGGGGCCGAGCGTGACCTTCACAGCATTGGTAAGGATCTCGACGCCGCGCAGCATGCGGTCGCGCGCGTCGGTGGAGAATTTGATTTCCTTGGCAGACATGATTTTTATCCAGTACGTTCGGAGAAAATAAGGTCAGGCAGCTTTCTTGGCGGCCACGGTCTTGTCGGTTGCAGCGGTCTCGCCCTTGTCGATGATGCCAGTCTCGTCCTTGTCGATGACGCCCATAATGTCGGCTTCCTTCATGATCAGAAGGTCCTCGCCGTCGATCTTGACCTCGGTGCCCGACCATTTGCCGAACAGGATGAAGTCGCCGGCCTTGACGTCGAGCGGAACAAGCGCGCCGTTTTCGTCGCGTGCGCCAGGGCCGACAGCGATGACTTCGCCCTCCTGCGGCTTTTCCTTGGCAGTGTCGGGGATGATGATCCCGCCCTTGGATTTGATATCGCCTTCGGCGCGACGAATGACGACGCGGTCGTGGAGTGGCCGAAATTTCATGGGAACTTTCTTTCTGGGGGCCGGCACAGGCGGCCACGCCCCTCCTCTATAGACGCGTTGGCACTCGATAGATAGGAGTGCCAAAAATTATTCGCGTACCAAATTAAATATTCAAAAGTATTATTTCAGCTGGCCGTTTCGTGATATCCGCAGAATGTCAAATAATTCAAAAGATTGAATTTTGCCGATCGAGTGCCTATTTATCGGACAAGTTCACTTTCACGATTTCAGGCACAAGGGAGATTTCTTCGATGGCCGAAGGCAATCAGACGATCATGGAAAAAGCTGAAGCCCGCTTTGTCGACAAGCAGAAGAAGACAGCGGAGAAAAACAAGGCGACCGCCGAATATATGTCCGAGGCAAGAGCCAGGGAGATCAAGACGGCAAGGCTGAGGGAGCTTCGGCTGGCCAAGGAAGAGGCCGATCGTGTCGCCCAGGCCCTCAATCCGACGCCGAAGAAGAAGCGGGTGACCAAGAAAGTTACGGAGGCTAAGACATGAGCCTCACCTTCCCCAACCGCAGCCGCAGCTATGACGAGGCGGGCCAGCGCATCCGTTTCGTCGGCCATGACGGCATGTTCCAGATCTCGTTCTCCGTCGCCGCCGACGCCATGGCCAAGATGCGGCCGGGAACCGCGGCCGATGAAGCCGGTTATCTCCAGACATTCGACACCGAGAGCAGTGCCATCCGCGAGGTCGCGTCGAAGGCCTACGACCGCACCCACAAGAGCATGTATGTTCTGACGGCGTCCGATTTCGGCTGATCAGTCCATTGCATGTCGCTCAAAACGACGATTAAAGATCCATCCCCTCGACCATCGCGCGTATCTTCGCAGCCTTTTCGAAATGGTCGAGGCGGTGGGTTCTGATCCACCATTCGGCGGCTTCCATCAGGAGTTCGGGGTTGTCGTTTCTGTTGGCGAAAAACGCATAGAACGACACGCCGACGCCGGCCCCCTTCTCGGAGATCTTGCGGTCGCAAATCTCCAGTATCTTCTGCTTCAGGCTGGCTCTCACGGGAATCCCTTGATTTGCGGTGCGGCAGGCTTCCGCCGGCGGGCCGCTACGGATCAGGCCTTGCGCTCGGCCCGTTCGCGGCGTTTGACATCGCGGACATTCATCTGCACGACCATGTCCTCGGCCTCGCGCGGCCCCATCCCGACCATCACCTTTTGCCGGACCACCGCAGGCTGGCCGGTGAAGACATCGATGATGCTCCAGCTCTGGGGAAGCTCCATACGCAGCGTGTAGCGGTTGGCCATGCCGGTCAGCCTTGCATCGTGAAAAACACGGCGCCCAGGATCAGCACCGTCCAGGCGACGACCGACAGTTTCAGCACCATGCCGCTATGCACGGCCAGAAGCTTCCGCAGGTGCGACACACCTGCCGACGAGGCCGGTGCCGCCGCCAGGGCGGCAGGAGCCTTGAGGCCAAGTTTTCCAAAGACGGGCAGCAGCGACGGTTCACGCACGAAAGGCCTCGAATGTCAGGAAAAAGCGAAGCAAGAACGCTCGGCTCCCTTCCATACCACTCTTTTCGCGCGTGCCGGCATGCCAAATGCAAGACAGGACTGCTTTAACGTCCGGTCCGCACCGCCTTCGTAACGCACAAATCTATTCGTGGGGACTGACTGCCCTTGGGGCAGATTGGGACTGCTGTTCGACGCGAAATTTTGGAGGCCTCGCCTCGGAATCGAACCGAGGCTTCAGAGATTTGCCGTCTCCAGCGTAGCCGCTCCGCCACGAGGCCATGGCTGTTGAAGTAGCGGCCAAATATTTACGGAAAGGTTAATCCCGAGGGACTGTTCAGAATTTTCGGCACGATCTTCAGACCGTCCGCCAGCACATATTGCGGCCAGGTTTGCTGCCCGGCAGCGCCAACCCTTTGCCGGACCTCGCATCCCGCGCACGCTGCGATCCTTCACGCCTCAAGCGGCAGCCCGCCCCGTCTCGACCGAGGGCCTCCAGCACTGCGACTGGCGCTCTTCCCCTGAGCTAAGTGCTGCCGGCGCTGCTTTAACCCGCGTTTGCATTCGAAGGAAGAGAGCCGAGGCCCAACCAGCTTTTCCCTTGAACGGCGATCCAATCTGGTCTAGCCTCAGCTGAGAAAAGGTTTTCTCAAACAATTTCAGTCGGGCTCGGCCACCTGCCGGGCCTCTTTCAGATCGGTAAGAGAAAACCTTTTTCCAACTAAGGACTCTCGGCGCGATGCCATCGGACGATCTGCCTGTTCCGGTCTTTTCCAAGCCAGTCACCTTGCGTGACGTGGCCGCGCAGGCCGGAGTCAGCGTCGCTACCGCATCCAAGGCGCTCAACAGCCAGGGCCGGATGACAGCCGAGACGCGCGAACGCATTCGCGAGACCGCCCGGCGGCTTGGCTTCCGGCCCAACAGCCTGGCGCAAAGCCTGCTCCGACGCCGCAGCTTCACCGTCGGCCTGCTCACCAACGATACCTATGGCCGCTTCTCGCTGCCGCTGATGTCGGGCATTTCGGACGCGCTGGTCGACAATGGCGTCTCGGTGTTCCTGTGCAATGTCGAGGAGGATCCGCGGCTGGGCCAGATGCATGTCGACGCCATGCTCGACAAGCGCGTTGACGGCATCATCGCCACTGGCAAGCGCATCGATCGTCATCTGCCCGTCGACCTCTCCAATCTGCGCGTCCCGGTGATCTATGCCTTCACGCAGCCCGACCCCGACGCCGTTGCCTTCGTCTCGGACGATGTTGGCGGCGCCCGGCTGGCCGTCGAGCATTTTTGCCGGCTTGGCCGCAAGCGCATCGCCCACGTCACCGGGCCGGCGAGCTTTGCCGTGGTACACGCGCGCGTTCAGGCTTACCGCGACGTGCTCGCCGAAAACGGCCTGACGGTCAGCGAGCCGCTGCTCGGCTCCTGGTCGGAAGCCTGGGGTCACCAGGCGGTTGCGCAACTGTTCGACGGCAAAAGCGAAAGGCCGGACGCGGTCTTCTGCGGCAACGACCAGATCGCGCGCGGCGTCATCGATGCTCTGCGCGAACGCGGCCTCGACGTCCCCAGGGATGTCGGCGTCATCGGTTTCGACAATTGGGAGATCGTGGCCGAGGCGACGCGCCCGCCGCTGACCTCTGTCGACATGAACCTGGTCGCGCTCGGGCGCGAGGCCGGGTTGACCCTGCTTTCGCTGGTCGGCGGCAAGCCCGCCGCGCCCGGCATTCGAAAACTGCCGTGCCGGCTGGTGGTGCGGCAGTCATGCGGCCATCCGCCGGGTGGCTGAAAACGAAGCGCCGCGCAATCGGCGCCAAGCCGCGGACCGCGGCCAACCTTGGAGGAGGAGAACATGAGGAACCTGATTGCCAAACTGGCCCTGGCCGCTGCCGTTCTGGGCGGCGGTCTCGGCACTGCCGCCGCCGAGACGGCCAACATATGGGTGCGCGCCGACGGTTCGAATTTCATGCCGAGGATCGTCGATGCCTACAACAAGGCGCACACCAACCAGGTCAAGCTCGATATCATCCCCAATGCCGAGATCATCCCCAAATACGGTGCCGCGGCCGCCGGCGGCACAGCGCCCGACGCGCTGTCGCTCGACCTGATCTACACGCCCTCCTTCGCCGCAGCCGGCCAATTGGAGGACATCACCGACTGGGCAAAGTCCCTGCCCTATTTTGCCAGCCTGTCGCCGGCGCATGTGAAGACCGGCACCTACAAAGACCACATTTACGGCCTGCCCTTCTCCGCCGACGCCTCGGTGCTGATCTGGAACAAGAAGCTGTTCAAGCAGGCCGGCCTCGATCCCGAAAAAGGTCCGGCCAACTGGGCCGAGATCGCGGCCGATGCCGAGAAGGTCAACGCGCTCGGCGGCAACATCAAGGGCTTCTACTTCTCCGGCAATTGCGGCGGCTGCAACATCTTCACCTTCACGCCCCTGATCTGGGCGTCTGGTGGCGACATCCTGAGCGAAGACGGCTCGAAGGCGACGCTGGACAGCCCGCAGCTGCGCGGCGCCATCGATCTCTACCGCTCGATGGTCAAGAAGGATCTGGTACCGGCAGGCGCACAGACCGACACCGGCGCCAATTTCTTTGCCGCCTTCGCCGCCGGCAATATCGGCATCTCGCCGTCCGGCGCCTTTGCCATCGGCGCGCTCAACACCCAGTATCCCGACATCGATTACGGCGTCACCTTCCTGCCGGGCAAGGACAGCGGCTGGTCGTCCTTTGCGGGCGGCGACAATTTCGTCGTCACCAAGGGCACCACGAAACTGCCCGTGGTGAAGGAGTTCCTCGACTTCGCCTATTCGCTCGAGGGCCAGACCATCCTTGCCAAATACGGAAGCCTGCCGGTGCGCGGCGACATCGCCAAGGACGCGTTGAAGGATCTCGATCCGCGCTACCAGATCGCCGCCGAAGCCATGGCCAAGGGCAAGACGCCCTATTCGGTGGTGTTCAACGACCTGATCAACTCCGCCAACGGCCCGTGGACGCAGATGATCAACGAGGTCTTCTTCGGCGACGATGTCGATGGCGCGATAGCCAATGCGCAGGAAACGATGCAGTCGATCATCGACCAGGCGCCGCAGAAGTAGCGGACGCCTGCCGGCCGCCCGCCTGTCTCCCTGGGCGGGTGGCCGGATACCGCATCGCCAACGGCAGGGCTATCGCGTTGAGAAAAGACCCCCTCATCCGGCCGCTTCGCGGCCACCTTCTCCCCGCTGGGGAGAAGAGGCTGGCACCATCCCCGGCAACCTCCTCTCCCCTCAGGGAGAGGTCGGATTGCCCCGAATTGCTCTCTTCAATTGGGTTGGCAATCCGGGTGAGGGGGTTCTTTGCCAATGTCCCAATAGCATCGAGCGCGCAGCCATGACCGTCATCACCGCAGCAACCCCTGCCCCGCCCCGCGCCCGCAAGGTCGCCAGCCGCCACCAATGGATCGGCCTGCTCTATGTCGCGCCGGCTGTCGCGCTGGTCGTCGTCTTTTTCCTGATCCCGCTCGGCATGACGGCGTGGATGTCGCTGCACAACTGGCCCCTGATGGGCGAGCACAGCTTTATCGGCCTCGGCAACTATGTCGCCATCCTGCGCGACACCCGGTTCTGGAACGCGCTGCGCTTCACCGCCTACTACACCGTGATCGTCACCATCGCGATCTTCGTGGTGGCGTTTCCGCTGGCGCTGTTCGTCGAGCGGCCGCGGCCGCTGACCAATCTTTACCGGACGATGTTCTTCATGCCGGCGGTTGTCGGCTTTGCCTCGGCCAGCCTGCTCTGGTCATGGCTGTTGAACGTCGATTCCGGCCTGTTCAGCCCGGCCGCCTACGACCTTGGCCTGATCGACAGGAAGTTCAACCTTTTGGCCACCTTCCAGCCGGCCTTCTGGTCGATCATCGCCATGGTCGTCTGGAAGGTCGCCGGCTTCACCATGATCATTCTGATGGCCGGCCTGCAATCGATCCCGCAGGATCTGCAGGAGGCGGCCGTCATCGACGGCGCCGATCCGTTCGCCAGGTTCAGGGCGATCACTTTGCCGCTGATGCGCCGCACGCTGGCGCTGGCCCTGATCCTGTCGGTCGCCGGCTCGATCCTCGCCTTCGACCAGTTCTACATCATCCTGCGCGGCGGCCCACGCAACCAGACGCTGACGGCGGTCTACTGGATCTTCAACCAGTCCTTCGTGTCGTTCAAGCTCGGCTACGGCGCGGCTTTGTCGATGGTGCTGCTGGTGATCCTGGTGGCGCTCAGCCTCGTCCAGCTGTGGCTGCTGCGCAAGCCGGAGGGGCTCGACTGATGGCGCAGGCCGCTTCCCGCAACCGCCGGCTCTTGAGCCGCATCGGCGAGCATTCGACCGGCATCGTCGCCTCGGTGCTGTTTGCCGCGCCGATCGTGTGGGCGGTGCTGTCGGCGTTCAAGCCAGCGGCCGAAGCGCGCCTGCCGCCGCTGCCGCCCTGGCCGACATCAGGCTTCTCGCTGGAGAACTACGCCACGCTCAACAGCTTCGGCGACGGGCTCTGGGTCTCGGCCCAAAACAGCATCTATGTCTCGGTGATGACCGTGGTGCTGTCGGTCGCCGTCAGCGTGCTGGCCGGCTATGGCTTTTCGCGGTTCCGGTTTCCGTTCAAGGACCTGTTCTTCATCCTCATCCTGTCGACGATCATGATCCCGTTCCAGTCGATCCTGACGCCGATCTTCCTGGTGCTGACCAAGCTTGGCCTGCACAACACGCTGACCGGCCTGGTCGGCGTTTATGTGACGCTGCAACTGCCGTTTTCGATCTTCATGATGCGCAACGCCTTCGACGCAGTGCCGCGCGAGATCGAGGAAGCCGCCCGCATGGACGGCGCCGGCAATCTCACCATGCTTTGGAAGGTGATGCTGCCGCTGGTCTGGCCGGGCGTCGTCACCATCGCCCTGTTTGCCTTCCTCGGCGCCTGGAACGAATTCCTCGCCGCCCTCGTGCTGATGACCGACCAATCCAAATTCACGCTGCCAGTGATGATGACCGCACTGCAGTCGGGCCGCTTCGGCGCCATCGACTGGGGCGCGGTGCAGGCGGGCGTCACCGTGATGATGGTGCCGTGCCTCATCCTGTTCCTGGCGCTGCAGCGCTTCTACATCCGCGGCCTGATGGCCGGGGCCGTCAAATAGAATGGAGTAAATTCATGACCGCATCGCCATCCGCAAAAACCGGGAAACCGAAGCTCGCCTTCCGCCCGCTGCCGGTGCCGCAGGTCGACGTGCACGGCTTCTGGGGCGATCGCGCCGACGCTGTCGCCGCCCGCACCGCCGATATCCTTTACGAGCGCTGCGTGGAGGCCCGCATGCTGGAGCAGATCGATCCGGACCGTCCCTCGCCCGGCATAGTCATCCCCTTCCACTCGCCCTCTCCCGACGAAGCCGACCGCCAGGGCGCGGAATTCACCGGATCGACGGTGACCACGCAGATGTTCTGGGATTCCGATCTCGGCAAGACGATCGAGACCGCGGCCTATTCGCTGTACCGGCGCAAGAATCCCGAACTGGAGAAGAAGATCGACGCCGTCATCGACATGTATGGCAGGCTGCAGCAGGAGGACGGCTATCTCTCCAGCTGGTACCAACGCATCCAGCCCGGCAAGCGCTGGACCAATCTGCGCGACTGCCACGAGCTCTATTGCGCCGGCCATCTGATCGAGGGCGCGGTCGCCTACTACCAGGCGACGGGAAAACGCAAGCTGCTCGATATCATGTGCCGCTATGCCGACCACATCGCGTCGGTACTCGGCCCGGAGCCCGGCAAGAAGAAGGGCTATTGCGGCCACGAGGAGATCGAGCTGGCGCTGGTCAAGCTGGCACGGGTGACCGGCGAGCGGAAATATATGGAGTTGGCCAGATACTTCATCGACCAGCGCGGTCAGCAGCCGCATTATTTCGACGAGGAGGCCCGCGCCCGCGGCGCCGACCCGAAGGCCTATCATTTCAAGACCTATGAATACAGCCAGTCGCATATCCCGGTGCGAGAACAGAACAAGGTCGTCGGCCATGCTGTCAGGGCGATGTACCTCTATTCCGGCATGGCCGATATCGCGACCGAATATGGCGATGATACGCTGCGAGCAGCACTCGACCTTCTGTGGGACGATCTCACCACCAAGAGTCTCTACATCACTGGCGGACTGGGGCCGTCGGCGCACAATGAGGGCTTCACCAGCGACTACGACCTGCCCAACGAAAGCGCCTATGCCGAGACCTGTGCGGCGGTCGGCTTGGTGTTCTGGGCCAGCCGCATGCTCGGCATGGGGCCGAACGCGCGCTACGCCGACATGATGGAACGCGCCCTCTACAACGGTTCGATCTCGGGCCTGTCGCTCGACGGCTCGCTGTTTTTCTACGAGAATCCATTGGAAAGCCGGGGCAAGCACAACAGGTGGAAGTGGCACCGCTGCCCGTGCTGCCCGCCCAATAT
>NZ_RZPB01001500.1:0-421 GCF_003998535.1 Mesorhizobium sp. M7A.F.Ca.AU.002.02.1.1
GTCATGATCCAGTTGCAGGCCCATATCACCGAGTTGCCGATTATCGGCGCGATTCCACAGCCATTGGTTGTCGCAGCCCTTGCCTGGTGTCTGTTCGGGACGATCTCGGTCATGGTTGCAGGTCTGAAACTTCCAGGGCTGCAGTTCCGCAACCAGCGCGTTGAGGCAGCCTACCGCAAGGAACTCGTCTACGGCGAGGATCACGCGGACCGGGCCCAGCCGGCCACCACGGCCGAGCTGTTCGAGAATGTTCGCCACAATTATTTCAGGCTCTATTTCCACTACATCTATTTCAACGTCGTCCGTTACACCTACCTGCAGGCCGACAACATTTTCTCGCTGCTGATCCTCGGTCCCTCGCTGGTGGCGCACAAGATCACGTTCGGCGCGCTGAACCAGATTTCGAACGCATTCGGCAAGG
>NZ_RZPB01001501.1:0-420 GCF_003998535.1 Mesorhizobium sp. M7A.F.Ca.AU.002.02.1.1
CCTTTACGCTGTCCTGGACGCATTCGGTGGAACGGACGCGCTGGGAGGAAGACTGGAAGGTCACGCCTATCGGCCTGCAGCTGGTCGAGGCGCGGGTCAAGAGCTCGGGCGCCGGCATGGAGCCATCGGAAGGCGCGGTGCTGAAGAATGGCTGGTGGGCCTACACGCCCACGGTCGGCCCACAGCGGCGCGTCATACTCGCCGCCGCGGGCGCAACCGGCGACGGCTGGACGCTGTGCTCGGTTCAAGGCTGCCGGGAATTGGGCAAGGGGGCCGGCGACGCGATCGTGCTGAAGCCGTGCGAATCCACCGGTTCGAGCCAACCGCGATAACGCCCGATCAATGCGCTGAGCGGCGGCTCGTTCTCCAGCAGCCACATCCTCAGTCAAGGAACCGCTCGCGCAGCTCCGGAGAAGGAAC
>NZ_RZPB01001502.1:0-418 GCF_003998535.1 Mesorhizobium sp. M7A.F.Ca.AU.002.02.1.1
TGCGTGCTCCAGTATAGCGAGGCAAAGAGCCTCCGATGGCGTCACCATGTCAGGTGAAAGTGGCCGCATGCGTTAAGTGATGTTAAGTTTTGTTGCGCAATCGTGGTTTCATCTTGCCGTATAGGGAGGCCCTAGGCTGACAGTGGGCTGCCACGATCTGCCGTGGATCGTCTCGCGATCGGAGAACGGAACTGTTTCAATCCAGGCCAGAACAGCTCTAATGTCTGTGCCGGAGCAATGTGGGCGGGGTATGGGGAACACAAGCGACGATGACGAGCGGAGTTTCTTCTCCGAAGCGCCGATGCGGCCTGCTGCGAAAGCCAAGGCGACGCTCGACGAAAAGCCGCATTACCTCGGCCATCGCGACCGCTTGCGCGAGCGCTTTGCCCTGGCGGGTCCGGACGCCCTGCCCGATTAC
>NZ_RZPB01001503.1:0-418 GCF_003998535.1 Mesorhizobium sp. M7A.F.Ca.AU.002.02.1.1
GATGGGTCGTGACGTCAAGTGTTGTCGTCGAGAAGACCTTTGCCGTCCCGGCTTCGCCGCCCCCCGCGCCCCAACCACCGATGCCCACGCTTGCGTTGACGCTCAGGCCGAACTGGCCGCCGCCATTTCCGCCACCGCCACCGATCGATTGCACGATGATACCGGCCGACCTTTCGCGGAAAGTCTCGACCGAACCATTATAGGTGGCTTCCGTCGCCACGCCCTTGCCGGCCGCGCCGCCTCTTCCCCCCATGCCGAAGCCGGCAATCGCCGACAGTGTGCCGGAAAAGCCGCCATTGCCGCCGCCGCCGCCGACCGACTGCACGATCAGGCCGGCCGAATCCGCGCCGTCCGTGGTGATCGATTGCATCGCGCCATCAGCCGTGCGCAGCGTGACGGCATCGGCATCGCCGCCGCC
>NZ_RZPB01001504.1:0-417 GCF_003998535.1 Mesorhizobium sp. M7A.F.Ca.AU.002.02.1.1
TGGCGGTGACCGCCAAGAACTGGGCGGTCTATTTCGCCGGCGACGGCCGCATGGGCAACCGCATCCACTCGATCGTCGAGATCGGCGGCGCCGCCTTCGTGTTCCTGTTCGGACTGCTGCTGCTGTCGGCAAGCCTGGCGAGCGGCGGATGATGCCCGACGCCACGAGGGTCGGAGTTTAACCCGCGATCTTGCCGCCGAGCTCATCCTCGATGTGAGCGCGGATGATCTCGTCAAAACTCTTTTCGGCGCTGAAGCCGAGCTCCCGCGACCGCTTTGCCTCGAAGCGCGTCGGCCAGCCCTTGACGATCGCCCAGATCGTGTCATCCGGAACCTCGCGGATCAGGCTTACCGCCTTCGGCCCGGCGATGCGTTCCAGCGCCTCGATCTGCTCGCCGACGGTGACGGCGACGCCGGG
>NZ_RZPB01001505.1:0-412 GCF_003998535.1 Mesorhizobium sp. M7A.F.Ca.AU.002.02.1.1
GGAGATCTGGTCGACCGCAACGCCGTAGGGCAGCGCCTCTTCGGAGCGCTTGTAGGTGGCCTCGACATCCTTGCCGACATCGGTAACCTTGAAGCCCTTGGCCATGACGACGCCCAACTGCACGCTGTCGTGACCGTTGAAGCGGTACTTTCGCTGGAACGGATCCTGCAACCCCGAACTCACCGTGGCGATGTCGCCCAGCCTCGTGACCTGACCGCCGGCGCGCAGGCGCAGGTTCCTGATATCCTCGACCTTGCCGACATCGCCCTCGACGGAAATGCGCACCGAGTTGGTGCCGGTATCGACGGAGCCGGCCGGGTCGACATTGTTCTGTCCCTTGATCGCATTCTGCAGATCGGTCAGCGTCAGGCCCCGTTCGGCCAGGGCCTTGGACGAGACGTCGATATAGAGC
>NZ_RZPB01001506.1:0-408 GCF_003998535.1 Mesorhizobium sp. M7A.F.Ca.AU.002.02.1.1
AGCATTGGCAGTCGTTCGACCTGGCGCTCGCTTTCGCCCCTCGCTACAAAATCCCTCAGGTGACGGATGACGTCGCCCGCCCGCAAGGCCTGCTCAGCTGCCTTTTCCACGGCATCCCGAAGCATGGGCGCATTCTCGTCCCGGCTCTTCTCAAGCAGCCGACGACTGCCTTTGAGGTAGTTCGTGATGGCGGTGAGCGGCTGGTTGATCTCATGAGCAAGCGTTGAGGCCATCTCGCCGAGTGCGGTGAACCGCGCCATGTGCAGCAGTTCCTGCTGCTGCTCCTGGATTCTTGCTTCTGCCCGGTGGCGTTCGGTCAAGTCGCGGCAGAAGCCGGTAAAGAAACGTCCGGTCCCCGGATGCATCTCGCCAACGGAAAGCTCCATCGGGAAAGTCGTGCCATCCTTG
>NZ_RZPB01001507.1:0-408 GCF_003998535.1 Mesorhizobium sp. M7A.F.Ca.AU.002.02.1.1
CCCGCCTGTTCTGCTGCACCAGATAGGGCATCGCGTCATGCACGCCGCCGAGATCGTCGCCGGGAATACCGGCCGCGCGCGGCGTTTCGGAACCGCCGCAATAGAGCACGGCATCATGTTCGGCGAGCAGTTCGGCGACCGGCTTGTCGACCCCGACATTGACGCCGCAATGGAAGGTCACGCCCTCGCCCTGCATCTGCTCGATGCGCCGGTCGATATAGTGCTTCTCGATCTTGAAGTCGGGAATACCGTAGCGCATCAGCCCGCCGGGCCGGCTTTCGCGCTCGTAGACATGGACGTCGTGACCGGCGCGGCCAAGCTGCTGGGCAGCCGCCATGCCGGCCGGGCCGGAGCCGATGACGGCGACCCGCTTGCCGGTCTTCTTCTCCGGCGGATAGGGCCTGATAT
>NZ_RZPB01001508.1:0-407 GCF_003998535.1 Mesorhizobium sp. M7A.F.Ca.AU.002.02.1.1
GTTCAGCACCCAGGCGAGCATGAAATAGGGCGACGTGCCCGGCGCCGATGACGCGACGTTCTTGCCCTTGAGATCGGCGACGGTCTTGATGTTGTTGCGGGCGACGATGCCGTCGGCGCCGTAGGATTTGTCGAGCTGGAAGATCTGCTTGGTGGTGACGCCGCTGGCGTTCCACACCAGCCAGGTCTCCACCGTGGTGGCCGCGCATTGCAGGTCGCCGCTGGCGATGGCGAGCGGCCGGCTCGCTTGCGGCACCTTTTTCAGGGTCACGTCGAGTCCGTGTTTCTCGAAGATGCCCGCCTGCTTCGCAAGCGTCAGCGGCGCGAAGCCTGTCCAGCCGCTGATGCCGATAGTGACCGAGGTGGCAGCCATCGCCGGTGCCGACAGGCCGGCGGCAAGTGTCAGAG
>NZ_RZPB01001509.1:0-407 GCF_003998535.1 Mesorhizobium sp. M7A.F.Ca.AU.002.02.1.1
ACGTTAACGTCCTGGCCGGCCATGTCGATGGGCTTCCCCAGGGAACGAAGGTGACGGCAAGCTTCGGCGTGGCGGCCCGCAGCGGTGACGAGGCGCTGGAGCCGCTGATGCGCCGTGCCGACGATGCGCTCTACAAGGCCAAGAAGAACGGCCGCGACAGTGTACGCCTGTCCTATGAGCGGCCGGAAACGGCGTTCCTGCCGGAGCCGCTCAAGACCGGCTGAATCCTGGCCGGCCAGGACGTTAACGTCTTCTTCGCCCGTCGATGATTAGCTGTCGGCGCGGGTGCGGGAGAACATGAGCGGCGCCAACTTCATCCTGTTGATCAATCTGTCGGTTGCCGGCCTGCTGGCGGCCTGCTTCATGGCGGTCGCCTTCCACGCTGTTCGCCGGGCGGCCGCGCGCTG
>NZ_RZPB01000150.1:0-10158 GCF_003998535.1 Mesorhizobium sp. M7A.F.Ca.AU.002.02.1.1
GCCACGGACCCTTGTGCGGCGAGGCCGCCCGCAACAGCCGCTGGAGGTCGGCTTGGGACGGACCGCCATGGCCGCGCATGCGGTCGAAGGCTGCGGAGATCGTCGAGGCACTTCCATAGGCGAGCCCGGCAATGATCGCGCCGCCGGCAAACAGTTCGGGATAGTCCGCCAGCATCACCGCCGCCATAGCGCCGCCGGCGGACAGACCGGTGAGAAAGATCCTCTTGCGATCGAGGCCATGCGTAACCACTGCCGCCTCGATCATCTGGCGAATGGACAGTGCCTCGCCGCTGTCGCGCCTGATATCGCCTGGTACAAACCAGTTGAAGCAAAGATTGGGGTTGTTGGCGCGCTGCTGCTCGGGGAACAGCACCGCAAAACCATGCTCGGCGGCGAGCTCGCTCCAGCCGGAGCCATGATCATAGCTGGCCGCTTTCTGGGTGCAGCCATGCAGCACGACGACCAGCGCCGCCTGCCGGGCCAGGTTCTTCGGAAGATAAAGCCTCGCGCGCAAGGCTCCGGGATTGGACCCGAACCCTGTAATTTCGGACAAGTGAGCGTCGTTCCGTTCTCCGGATCCAGCTGCTGGCCGCGCGTGCATCGCGCTCAGGCGAGCGATCGTATCGGATATATTTCGCAAGTCGGTGTCCTTGTGCGCCGGAATGGCACGGTCCTGCACAACGCACATGCAGCAATATCGTTGCTGCGATGCACAAGAACAAGCCGTTGCGTCCGTGAACCTATAGATTGAATTGCGCGCTCGGTGAGGCGAACTCAGAGGCCCAGCGCTAGTCTAAGTTTGCGGAGGAAACAAACCGGGTTTGCGGAGGAAACAAACCGGGAAACGTCCTCGCCGTTTGCAAGCCGCCTCTCGAGTAGCCCGAGCGACGACACAATGACTGAGAGCATGTTATTAAAATCATGGGCGACGCCGGCGGTCAGTTGGCCAACCGCCTCCATTTTGTGCGCCTGGTGAAGTGCCCGCTCGCTCTTCAGGCGACCTCGGCCGCCTCGGCCACGCGACGTTCGAGTGTATGGGAGTTTAAGCAGTTCGGCGTTGGCCCGCTCTGCAGTGCGGCGCGCTTCCAGAAGCTCTCGTTCATAGCGGCGGCGGTCGGACGCATTGAAGACGGTGATGCGGATGAACCGCAGATTGCCCGATTCACCTCGCCGCTCCGCGGCGTTGACGAGGACAGGAAGGGTCGATCCATCCGGCAGACCAGGTCCAGCGCGACCTCGCTGAAAAATGCTTGCATCCGCATCAGCGGAGCAAGTGGGTTTCGTAGTAGATTTTGCCCGCGATGTTCAGGTAATCCTGAAACCACCTGAGGAACGATAGCTAGCGTTGCCAGATCGCCTGCCGGTTTAGCGGTCGCCTAATACGGCTCATGTCTTGCCTGGTCGGTGCCTTGGGTTCAGCCAAGGATCAGTTGAGCAAGTACCATAGTGAGAGCCATCGATACCGGAACGGCTATAAGGCAACACGTCTCAATGATCCTGTTTTCTCGCTTATCCATCTTCGTCACCTCCCGATTTTCGTTCTCATTTTGACGTCTACAGCCAGCCGTGAGAAGCGGTTCCAGGCGGTGGCCGTCAGAGATGCCGCCGCTGCTGCATATTAGCAACACCTTGTCGAACCCTCGGCTGCCGAGCATTAGTCCTCCTCGCAGCGGCTAAGCGTGGCGCCCCGCAACCCTGCATGATGTCTTCGAAGATCGGGCCGATCTCTTCATCGATCTCTTGGCCCGGAATGCCCTGGCTCGCGCTGCCCGTTTTGCGTCCACAGCCATATCGATCACCATCCGATATCCAATGGGAGAGAAAATCGCTTCCCCGCTTGCCCATTCTTCCCGAAAGTCCTGCAGCCATGCATGGCAAGAGTCTGCCTCGCCACGCACATGCTTCACGCTTCATGCCTTTTGGCGCCGATCTGGCGTGGCTTTGATGCCAGCCCCTCCAGACCGGCTTCATCGATCAGGTGATGGATTGGCCTCGCCGGGCAGCGCCTGGCTGAATTGGATGCGGATTTTGGCGGGGATCACGCTTTCAAGGATCTCACGCCGTTCCTCCAGTGCCATGTCGCGCAGGTCATGACCATTGAGGTGCAGCAGGTCGAAGGCGACAAAGTAGAGGTCGTGCTGCCGTCGTGTGATCGCCTTGCGCAGCTCGGCGAAGTCAGACAGGCCGGCATCGTTCAACACAGCCGCACTTTCGCGACGCCAAGTGACTCCACTTGGCTGCAAATGCGCGCTGGTCGCCGAAGGTGCGTAAGCGCACCCCTTGATAGGGGATCGGAATTCCGCATGTCAGGGTCTGCTCCAATCGGAGACCGCACGGCTCAACCATTCGCCGGAAAGGACTGTTTCTCGCCGATACGAGCTCGTAAACATGGCTCGCTCCGAGTTCACGTCGGACAAGCGGAAGCTCTCGGCGCTGAAGTTGCAGGCTGCCGCGGCGATAGCGGCGTTTCTGACAAAGATTCGCCAGATCAGAATCGAGTTCACCTTCCGTCATCCACTCTTTGGATGATATGGAAAAGGTGCTCGGGAGACGAGAATGTCGGTTAAGGAGGCGAACTGACATTCGCCGAAGATCGGAGGATGCATGTCGAAGACCGATGCAGTCGACGCATGCGGTGAAGTCGCCAAATGATAGGCGGTTGTTTCAGGCCGGGGATGGGCGGTTGGCTTGGCATTGCGCTCCTGGCCCTCTTGCCTTCCGGTCCGGCCTTCGCTTTTGAAAGCCCGGATGAAGTTAGCGCAGCGAATCCCCTGAAATGCGGAGCACCTGACGATTATTCCGGGTCGAGCGAATGGGTCAGCAACTTCAGCATCAGCGACAAGCGTCAACCCGTCGGTCCGGTCTTTCAGCAAACACGAAGCAACGTTCTTGATCGTAGGGTTGCGCTTCTACAGAGCGTACTCACGGACAAATCTGTTTACGCCTCAGCGATTGATGGAGTGTTTGGTTCGCAGACAGCAAGCGCTGTGAAGTCCTTCCAGAGCACATATGGAATGCCCGTTGACGGCACAGTGGGGATGCAGACCGGTAGTGCACTCGGGCTGCCGTTTTGGCAAGCGAACAAGGCGCGCAGTCTAGCCCCGCCATTTCGCGACGATGCGAAATATCCTGAAGCTACTGAATTCAACTTCAGAAGTCTGGTCGGGATCGGCAATTTCTTTAGCAGCCTGCCGGACGCTGACTATAGTTCCTCAAATGCGCTTACTCGGAGGGCCCTTCGAACAAACAATCCCGGCGCCATAAACATCTCGAAATGGCAGCGAGACAGCATGAGAGGATATGTGGGTTGCACTCTGCCAGACCGGTACGGCAACCAAACTGCCATTTATGAAACCCCAGAGTATGGGGTAGCTGCTTGGGGTTTTCTCCTCCGCAAGATCTATTTCCACGGAAACAAGTCTAAGGTCACCGTCGGCGACATTGTGGATAAGTATAGAGGCGACAATTCCCGCGATCCTTACATTGATGGATATAAGAAATATTCCGATGGCAAATTGGTCGAAGATTATGAAGTCGACCTGTATAGCAATCGTGAACTCGCGATGCTGGCCATTGCCGCCTACTCGCACGAACTCGGCTCCTGGTATCCTCTCACGGACAAACAGCTTCTGGCAGGCTTTTCAATTACCGATGATTATATTGACTTGGGCGTCAATGACGAAGTCATCGTGTCTTCTGAAGAGATGAATCCGGATCTCTATGTAAAACATCCTGATAGCGAAGGCCCGGCACGCTCGACCGGCTTAACCGCGGCTCAGTTGAGCACAGCCGATGCAAAGGTCCAGGCCGGACTACAGGAGCTCCTCGATGCAGAGGATGGACCTCCCGGCGCGATCGCCACGCTCTACCGCGACGGTCGCATGACCGTACTCACAGCGGGGCGCGCCGATGTCATATCGGGTGAGGCGCTGGGGGTCGACCAATACATGCGCATCGCCAGCATCTCAAAAGCATTCAACGGCGCCATTGCCCTGCACCTCGTCCAGAAGGGCCGGCTCGGCCTCGACGACACCATCGGCCAGCACCTGCCTGATCTGCCGGCGGCATGGTCGGCCGTCACGGTCCGCCAGATGCTGAATCACACCAGCGGCCTGCCCGACTACTTGCAGTCCAAGGGCTTGGCCGAGCAGGTCGCGACAAATCCTCAAGGTTACGTGCAGCCCATTGAGATCATCGGCTGGGTCCGCAACGACCCGCTCGAGTTTACGCCCGGCACCCAGTATACCTACTCCAACACGGACAACGTCGTCGTCGGGCTGATCGCCGAGGCGGTCACAGGAATGCCCTACGGGACGCTGCTGAAGAACATCGCGTTTGGTCCTGCCGCCCTCGCCCGGACGAGTTTCCCCACGCGCGACATCGCGCTGCCTGCGCCCGCCATCCACGGCTATGTCGTCGCGCCCGGATCCGAGCCGAAAGATGTCACGACCTTCGTCAGCCCGAGCGGTGCGTGGGCGTCGGGCGCGATCGTGTCGACGCCTGATGATTTGTCGATGTTCATACGGGCAGATCTCGGACTGAAGTTCTTCGGCGCTGCCGAGCAGATTGAACAGATGAAGTTCGTGGCCGGCAATTCCAGTCCGCCCGGACCCGGGACGAACGAGGCCGGTCTCGGACTGTTCCGCTACACCACGCCGTGCGGTGTCGTTTATGGCCACACCGGCAGTTTCCCGGGCTACACGCAGTGGGCGGCGTCAACCGCCGACGGGACGCGCTCGGTCACCACCACGCTGAACATCGCTGAGCCGGCTGGCGCGTTGCTCGACCGCTTGCGGGAGGTTCAGGCTCAGGCGGTCTGCGCTTTGTTGGGGCACTGACGGGTGTGCATCGCGGGATGACGGACCCCAACATATTTGCTAATTTGCTAAACCAAGTTTCGAATAACCGTTGATTATCCCTGCCACGACATGTCAGCGAGTTTGATTGATGCCTCTTCGCAAGGCGCTGTCCCACTGGTTCGACGCAGTACGTCGCGTGTCCATCAGTCTTGCAACCAGTGCCTTCATGGTCGGACCGAGCCTTAGCCAGACGATCCCCGAGCGGATCGATTCGGTGGTTTCGGATCAGAACGAGATCATCCGACGCTATTCCGCTCCGAGGAAGCCCGGCACGATTGACCTGTCAGTTCCGGATGCACGCAAGGCAACGAGCTCGGAACAAGCCGAAAAAACAATGTTTACCTTGAGGTCGATAACCGTTCGAGGCGCGGTGACGGTGCCCAGCGCTACGCTGGAGCAAGCGTGGGCCGCGCAGCGGAACAAAAAGATAAGCGCCGCCGACCTTTACGCCATCGCCGAGCGGATCGACGAGATCTACCAGAAGGCCGGATATTTCTCGTGGGCCGTCGTTCCCGAGCAGGACTTTTCATCCGGCAACGTCGTCATCGTTCTCTACGAATCCTATGTGCGCCGGGTCACCATCAACAGCGCCATCCCTGATATTGACCGGCGTTTGAAACCTTACATCGATCGCATCGTCGCCATGCGGCCAATCCGGATCAAGGAGGCCGAGCGCGTGCTGTTGCTGATGAGCGATCTTGGCGGCCTGACCATCGAAGGCACTTTCATTCGGCCCGAAACGCCCTCCGCCGGCGGTGATCTGAAACTCGACATTGGCTTCAAGCGGGCCGGCGCAAACGCAATAGTCGACAATCTCGGCAGCAAAGCCGTCGGCCCATTTCAGCTGACCGGCACCGGCACCTTCAACGATGCGCTTAGGCTGTTCGATGTGGCGAACATCGCCCTGGTGACCATTCCGGACAGTCCCGAGGAGTTGAAGTTCGTGCTGGCTTCGCACGATGTCCCGATCGGGTATGACGGACTGCATGTAGGATACAGCATCGGTTATGTCTCTTCCCAGCCGGGCGCCGACCTCAAGCCTCTCGAGCTCGACATAGCCTCTAGGTTCGGCAGCGCGTATGTCAACTACCCACTGCTGCGGACAATTGACCACAGCCTGTTTAGCCGCCTTGAATTGAACTTCAAGGACAACTCGCTGGCGTTGGGCGGCGAAACGCAGACGGATGAGGACCTCCGATGGCTGGCGGCCTCCCTTAAGTATACCGGTGAGTTGGAAAACGGCGCCATCACGCTGACAGGTACTTTCGGCCAAGGCCTCGACGGCTTTGGCGCGAGCAGCAGCACCGATCCGCTTGCACCGCGTCCAGGCGTTCCTGATGACTACAGGTATTTTCGGGGCGACCTCGACCTTACCAAGGAGATCGCTTCGCTGGCCGTCGCCCACCTCAGAGTGGCTGCGCAATATGCGCCGACGGCGGTGCCATCGTCGGTCCAGTTGGTGCTCGGCGGCGATCCCTATGGCCTGGCTTTCGATGGCTCGGCCGCTTCAGGCGATAGCGGGATAGCGGCCTCGCTGGAATTGGGACGCAACATCGAACTCCCGGAGGCTTTGCCGATCCCAAATCTGAACGTGTTTGCTTATGTCGATTACGGTGCGGTCTGGAACCACGATACGGGCGTGGATTACATTGAGGCGGAACTCGGCTCGGCCGGAATAGGTGCAAAGGCTGCATTTGGGCAACACCTCAATGCAAGGGCGCTTGTTGCGGTACCGTTCAGAGATAACCGAGGTCTGACTGATACCGGCACGCGTTTTTTGTTCCAGCTAATCAGCTCGTATTAGGTGGCGTAGCTCCCGCCTGAACTGCCCTTATCTTGGCGCAAGTTGCGCGACGAGATCATTCGTTGCTGCGACCATCGCCTTGAACCCACCGACACTGAACTGATTGATCGAGGCGAAGACACCGACACCGCGCGTTGGCGCCAACACCACATAACTGAACTGCCCCTGCAATCCGCCGGTCTTGTTGAGCATCATGGGCTTGTCCTTGTCGGCCAGAACTCCGACCCAGCCAAGCGTCATCATTCCCATTGACCCCGCATCGTCGATGCCGATTACCGGCGAGAGACCGTCGCGCCAGAGCCAGCCCGCATGGTCGACGGTACGCTCCGCATCGCCGGCCGCATCCTTGCGAAGGTGCCAGGCCATGAACTTCATCATGTCGGCGGCGGAGGTGTAGAGCCCGCCCGCGCATCCGATCGTTTCCGGCGAAGGAACGAGGGGCAACGGTGTGCCGTCGAAGAAATGGCCCTGCATGGTCCGCGCCGCATCGCCTTCCGCCAGGTTGAGCTTGGTGTCGGTCAGTTGGCGGGGCGTGAGCACCCGCTCGGCCAGCAGATCGCCATAGGACTTGCCACCGGCATTGGCCAGCGCGAGGCCGAGCAGATCGTAACCCCAGTTCGAGTAAAAGGCACCCGTGCCGGGAGGGAAAAGATAGGGTTCTGGCTTCGCAAGCTCAGCGCGGCTGAGGTCGAAGGTATTGCCGGCGAACGGGTCGTCCGGCGTGCCGCCTGTCTGGTTCGGTACCTCGCGCGGCAGGCCGGATGCCTGCGTCACCAGATCGATGAGCCTCGGCGTTCGTCCTTCGAGCCCAGGCACGGTCCAGTCCTTCCCGAGGTGTTTGGCAAGGGGATCGGTCGCGCCGATGACGCCATCCACAATCATCGAGCCCATCAGATCGCCGCAGAAGGTCTTGGAGATCGAGGCTATCCGCATCAGCGTATGTTCGTCGGGCACCTGCCCCGAGCCCTTGCGGATTTCGCCGAAGCCAGCGAAGGCCGTCTCGCCGTTGCGAACCGCGGCGATCACGAGGCCAGGAGCGCCCGAGCCCAGGAAGGCGATGCCGCCGGCAAATCCCACGGCTTCCTCAAGCAGACGATCTTTGGCGGCGGCGACGTGAGGAGCCGCAAGGACGCAGGCTGCCGTGAAGCAGAGGATGAGCAAGCGCCTGTGGCCTGAACCGGTCATTGGAATGTCCTCGACGAGAAATCTGATTGTGAGACGAGAGCGCAGTCAGCGGGGCGCGAGCTGATAGATCAGTTCGTTTACTGCGTGCACCATTGCTTCAAAGCCCCCGGCGTTGAACTGGTTGATCGCCGCGAAGACGCCGACGCCGCGCGTCGGCGCGATGGCAACATATGTAAACATGCCTTGTCGCCCTCCGGATTTGTGAAGCACCAGCGGACGGTTGCCGTCGGCCTCTACCACAACCCAACCGAGTGCCATCGCATCCATCGGCGCGCCACCGTCGTCGAGGCCCAGCGCCGGAGAGAGCCCATCCCTCCGGACTAGGCTGGCGTGGTCGATAATGCGGCGTGCATCGTCCTCGGAGCCGCCTTGAGCCAAGTGCCAGGCTATCCACTTCAGCATATCGTTGGGCGTCGTATAAAGCCCCGAGGCGCATTCCATCGTCATCGGTGTCGGCACGAAGGGAAGCGGCGTGCCGTCGAAATTGTGGCCCTGCATCAGCCGGCCCTCGTCACCAGGTCGCGGATTGAAGACCGTGTCCACCATGCCGCGTGGCCGCAACACACGCTCCTCCAAGACGGTAGCGTACGGCTTGCCAGCCGCTCCGCTGATCGCCAGTCCCAGGAGGTCGAAGCCCAGGTTCGAATAGAGCGCGCCAGTTCCGGGAGGAAACAGAAACGGCTCCCCGTGCATGGCTGCGATCATCGCTTCCTTTGTGTGGCCGGCGTAGGGATCGTTGGGTGTTCCACCTGCCTGGGCCATCTCGCGCGGCAGGCCGGATGTCTGTGTCGCGAGGTCGATGATCCTTAGGGTCCGCCCATCCTTCTCAGGCACCACGAAACCGTCAGGCAGGTGCGTCTGAACAGGGTCAGTCAGGCCGATCTCTCCTTTTACCAACAAACTGGCGAGAGCGTCTCCGCAAAATGCCTTCGAAATGGATGCCACTCGCATCATTGTGTCGGCATTCGGCTCTATGCCGGATCCGCGGACCGTTTCGCCGAAACCGGCAAACGCCGTCTCGCCGTTGCGAACGCCGGCGATCACCAGGCCCGGCGCGCCTGAACTCACAAAAGCGAATGTACCGGTGAATTCGACCGATTCGTCCAGCAGCCGATCGGCGTTTGCAGGACTTGCGCAGGTAAGGACGGCAGCGGCAAGGAAAAGACGTAAGGGTATTGTGCGGGTGGCGGTCATCGGCTTCGAGCTCACCATTTCGGAAATCAGGGCGGACTGTCCACTGCCTTTTACAGGGCGATCACTGTGGCCAGTCAACAACAGAGAGGTCAAGCGGCAGCACGTCTTCCAGTTTCTGGGGCGGGACGCGCGGCGTAAGCGTCATCGGCGATCCGGTCGCTTCCGCCTTGTCAAAATCCTCGGTGGTCTCGCCGACCGCGGTGATGGTAAAGCTGTCGAACACATAGGGGAGGCCGTCCGAGGCCAACGGAGAAGCGCTGTCCATCACATGCAGGTGCAAATGCGGCGCTTGACTGTTCCCGGTATTGCCGACTTCGCCAATCTGATCGCCGCGCTGCACCTTGTCTCCGAGCTTCACCTTAACGCTCCCCGGCCGCATGTGGGCGTAGTTGACGAACAAGCCCGAGCCGAGGTCGAGCACGACGAAGTTTCCGTCGGCCTCGTCAATCGGCAAGTTGGCGGGCAGCGCACCGGGCACTTGGTCCTGCAAGTCGTCGCGCGTCCCGACCACGGTGCCGTCGGCAACGGCAAGGATAGGCTTGCCATAGATGTGGTAGTTCGCAGGAACCTTAAGGTCGCCCACGACCAGCGTGTTGTTGTCGTCGATTTGCTCCCAGTCGATAGCGAAACGCTGGGCAAGGTAGAACTTGCCGTCGAGCGACAGCAGGGCGCGGACATGGCGGATGGAATCGCAGCAGCCGTCAGCCGCGACATAACCCTTGCCGCGCAAAGGCGGCCCAAGAGCCACCGGTGCCTTCGCAACGACGGCACCCTCGCCAATCGTCACCGTCATGTCGGCGCCGATGACCGCGAAAAACGCCGTGATCTCGTGGGTAATGCGAGCCGGAACCGCCGCGCCGTCCGCAAGCACGACATGCAGAAAGATGACGGCGAACTGATAGGCGGCCAACTCGCGGTTTTCGTTGCCGCGGCTTGCGCCCGGCGTGACGCGCGTGCGCAATTCATCCGGGCCGAGTTCTGCAAGCGGTGCTCCGCTGTCGGCATCGACGACCTTGAGCTTCTCGAAACGGACATCGCCGCCAGTGATATTCGTCACTGCCAGTTCGTAGACGATGTGACGCCTGCCGTCCGAGCCTGGAATCACATGCGGGGGAG
>NZ_RZPB01001510.1:0-407 GCF_003998535.1 Mesorhizobium sp. M7A.F.Ca.AU.002.02.1.1
CGGCCATGCGACGGCAAATTGCCGAACCGGCCGCTTATGGCCATAACTGGAGTTAGACCCATGCCGAACAATGCGCCGCATAACGCCTTACGTGCCGCCGTCAATCGCGCCATTGCCAGCGGCGCGCCTGTCTACGTCAATCAAAGCGGCCGGCCGCAAATGGCCGAATTCTCGAGCGCAAATGAAGCGGTCTTGTATCGCCAGAAATTCGGCGGCTGGATTTTCGTTAAGGAAGGCGAAACGGCCGCGCTTTGGTTCGATGCTGAATTCTACACGCCTAGCTTTATCTTCCGCCATGCCGCCGCAAGCGGCAATGGCCGATTGATCTAAAGCCGGAAACTTCAAACCGCCAATTGTGGCAACCATGGGAGTCTAGAAATGAATAAGCCGCTTGATTCCGCCGCGCG
>NZ_RZPB01001511.1:0-402 GCF_003998535.1 Mesorhizobium sp. M7A.F.Ca.AU.002.02.1.1
AGCCGAAGCCATGCAGAACGGCATCCGCGTCAGCCAGTTCAATGTCGAGCGCATCCTGAAAGCCTTTCTGCCCGAGGCCATCCCCGAAACCTTTGCCGAGCTGAAGATCCCGCTGAAGGTGACGGCGACCGACTATTTCGGTCACAAGCTGGCCGTCTTCGAAGACGGCGACCTGCACTCCGCGCTGGCGGCGTCAGCGGCCATCCCTGCCGTGTTCCGTCCGGTGATGCGCGACGGCAGGCTGCTGATCGACGGCGGCATCTACAACCCCGTGCCGTTCGACCTGATCGAGAACGACGCCGACATCATCATCGGCGTCGACGTCGTCGGCGCGCCGGAAGAGGCCGACCGCAAACAGCCGACCTCCGTCGACCTGATGTTCGGCGCCACGCAATTGATGAT
>NZ_RZPB01001512.1:0-401 GCF_003998535.1 Mesorhizobium sp. M7A.F.Ca.AU.002.02.1.1
TTCCTCGACACGGTGACGATCGATCCGACTGGTGCCAACATCGCCGTTTATGAACAAGGACCGTTCGCCTTCAGCGCGCGGCTTGGCTATGAGATGGGCCGCAAGGAAGACGACTCCGACCATCTGCGCGGCTTGGGGGATGTCGACATGGGCGCGACGGTCGGCGTGAAGGCAGCGGCGAAGTTCGGTCCGGCCGAAATATTCGCGCAGCTGGACAAGACCATCGGCGGCAGCGATGGCCTGGAGGGCAGGGTGGGGATCGAGGTGACCCGGCCTCTGTCTCAATCGTTGATGATCGGCGCCAGCGCGTCCGCCGTGTTCGCCGACGAAAATTACATGCAGGCCTATTTTGGTGTCACGCCCGAGCAATCGGCTCGCTCGGGGCTGGCGCGCTATGATGC
>NZ_RZPB01001513.1:0-399 GCF_003998535.1 Mesorhizobium sp. M7A.F.Ca.AU.002.02.1.1
GGATGCGCATCGCCTTGTAGTTCTGGCCGAGAACCGGGACAAGCGCTGATCTCATTCTCTGCGGCGGACAGTCGCTTCCAGGTCGGCGATGAAACGGCTTTCATCGACGTGGTGTTCAAGGCACGCTTCAGCCACGGTATGGAATGTGCCGATCGGGCAGCCGACGCACAGCATCTTGTATCTCAGCACCACAGCCACCGTTGCCGGCCATTTCCTCATGATTTCGTCAACGACCATGTCGGGGTCAATCGAACTGGGTTGCTTCACGATGAAGTCTCCGCGATTTGCGAAGCCTCTTCATAAATCGCGTTCGGACCGCTCTCGTTGCGCTTTCGCAATCTGAAAATGATTCAGATCAAGACACGGCGCGCGCGACCTCGATAAGCAATGGGATAAAGT
>NZ_RZPB01001514.1:0-398 GCF_003998535.1 Mesorhizobium sp. M7A.F.Ca.AU.002.02.1.1
GAGCCCGCAGGGCGTAGGGTGGCGGAGAGGATGGGATTCGAACCCACGAGAAGCTTTTGACCTCTACTCCCTTAGCAGGGGAGCGCCTTCGACCACTCGGCCACCTCTCCGTTGCGCCGCTGGATAAAGAAAAGCGCCGGCACAATCAACAAGCCCGCATCATTATATGCAAAAATAAGAAGGCGCCGAACCGCGACCCCCATGGATGTGGCGGTTCTGCGGTTGTTTCCTGGCTAGCGACTCGGGAATTCGCCATGATTCCGTCGGCCCATCGCCGGATTCGCCGGCAAACAAGGGAGTGCGGCGGCCTGATGGTTAACGAGAGCTTTCTGAGTGAGGCCAAATCGTGTCATTTGTGCAACAACGCCGGGGGATAGCAGCCAGGCAGCCCTTTCACC
>NZ_RZPB01001515.1:0-397 GCF_003998535.1 Mesorhizobium sp. M7A.F.Ca.AU.002.02.1.1
GAATTATGTTTCCCACATCGAGTTCGACGGCATCGAAAGCGGCAAGACCATCGCCGAGATCCTGTTCAAGACCATCGGCGGCAAGGGCGGCATCGTCGCGCTCGGCGGCCTGATCTCGACCACGGCGGCGATCGAACGCAAGAAGGGCCTCGACGCGGCCCTTGCCGCCAATCCCGACATCAAGCTGCTCGACTTCCAGGTCGCCAACTGGAAATCGACGGAAGCCTTCGACTTGATGGGCAATCTGCTCACCCGCTTCGGCGACGACATCAAGGGCATCTGGGCCGCCAATGACGACATGGGCTCCGGTGCACTCGAAGCGCTGCGCGCCGAGAACCTTGCCGGCAAGGTTCTCGGCGCGCAGCGCTTCGAGTGCACCGGAGCCCATGTCGCTGTC
>NZ_RZPB01001516.1:0-397 GCF_003998535.1 Mesorhizobium sp. M7A.F.Ca.AU.002.02.1.1
CGACAAGGCTGTCGCCCATTTCAAGAAAGCCGGCGTCGATGCGATTTTCATCAGCGCCGATGTGTCAAAAGTGGCGGACTGCAAGCGCGCGGTCGCCACCGCGATCTCGCATTTCGGCACCGTCAACGCGCTGGTCAACGCCGCCGCCACTTCGGCGCGCGGTTCGCTGGTCGAAACCTCCGAAGAGTTGTTCGATACGATTTTCGATACCAATGTGCGCGGCCCGTTCTTCCTGATGCAGGGCGTGGTGGCGCATCTCCTGGAAAAGAAGGCACCCGGCTCGATCGTCAACGTGCTGTCGATGTCGGCGCATACCGGCCAGTCGTTCCTGACGCCCTATTCGACCAGCAAGGGCGCGCTGATGACGCTGACCAAGAATGTCGCCAATGCCTATCGC
>NZ_RZPB01001517.1:0-394 GCF_003998535.1 Mesorhizobium sp. M7A.F.Ca.AU.002.02.1.1
ACAGTGCACATAGCAAGCAGGGAGGAATAAAATGGTCACGATCTATGACGCGAAGCCCGGGCTTTCCCGTCGTGAGCTTCTCAAACGCGGCGGCATCGGGGCGCTGCTCGTCATCTCCGGTAGCGCCGTCATCAGCCCTGAACATGCCTGGGGGCTCGAGACATCGGCACTCAAGCCCGAAACCATGGCGACGCTGATCCAGATGGCGCGTGACATCTATCCGCACGATCAGGTGCCGGACAAATACTACGCCATTGCCGTGAAAGGTCATGACGAGCAGCGCCCCGATGCCGCCGCGTTTGAGAAGCTCACGACGGGAAAGCCCGGGCTTCGCGTCATAGATCGTGACCATTTTATTCCTCCCTGCTTGCTATGTGCACTGTTGAGAGTCTGT
>NZ_RZPB01001518.1:0-394 GCF_003998535.1 Mesorhizobium sp. M7A.F.Ca.AU.002.02.1.1
GGCCAGTCTTCGCCTGGTGGGGCTACTACACGTTTTCGGCAGCCATGTTGACAGCCGGTTCAGCGAGTTGTGTCAGCGCCTCGTCGGTCGCCTTTTCCTCTCCAAGGGTTAAATTGAGGAGCGAAACAGCTTCATCCAGCCCCAGTTCGGAGGCCCAGGTCTTCAGTGTGCCATAGCGTGAGATTTCGTAGTGCTCCACAGCCTGGGCCGCAGCCAGCAGGCCAGCGTCCAGGGCAGGTGTGCCCTTATATTCCTCCATGATCTCGGCACCTTCATCGGTGATGCCCACAATAGCCGCACACGTCTTTCCCTGCGGCTTCTTGCCGATCACTTCGAAAACCTGTTCGAGCCGGGCAACGTGTTCTTTCGTTTCCTCGCGGTGCTTTTCGAACGC
>NZ_RZPB01001519.1:0-393 GCF_003998535.1 Mesorhizobium sp. M7A.F.Ca.AU.002.02.1.1
GGCTTCGGCGAACATGCGGAAGGCACGATCGAACATGGTTCCCATGACCGCGCCCAGAATACGGCTCTTGAACTCGTAGTCGATGAAGAAGCGGACGGCGCAACCGGCGCCGTCGGGTTCGAAACGCCAGACATTGCTCAAATATTTGAACGGCCCGTCGATGTACTTCACGTCGATGGTGTTCTCGTCGGGCTTCAGCAGTACCTGCGTCGTGAAGGTTTCGCGGATCGCCTTGTAGCCGATGCTCATGTCGGCAAGGAGAACGGTACGCCCGTCACGCTCCTTGCGCGAGCGAACCGTCAGCGCTTCGCAAAGCGGCAGGAATTGCGGATAGGATTCAACATCGGCGACCAAAGCGAACATCTGCTCGGGTGTATGGGATACGCGTCGGGT
>NZ_RZPB01000151.1:0-10157 GCF_003998535.1 Mesorhizobium sp. M7A.F.Ca.AU.002.02.1.1
GTTCCGGCCGATGATCCTGCGCATGCTGGGCGTCAAGATCGGCAGCCGTGTCTATGACGGCGGCAGCAATCTGACAGAACGCTCGCTGGTGGAGATCGGCGACGACGCCACCCTCAACGAGGGCTGCGTCATCCAGGCCCATTCGCTGGAAGAAGGCGCCTTCAAGTCCGACTTCATCCGCATCGGCAAGGGCTGCACGCTCGGACCCTCCGCCTTTGTCCACTACGGCGTTGTCATGGGCGAAGGTTCGGTGGTCGATGTCGACTCCTTCGTCATGAAGGGCGAAGAGCTGGAGCCCAACTCCATATGGCGCGGCAACCCGGCCAAGCTGCATCGCTTCGTCGAACCGATCACCGAGTCCTCGGCCAAGGCATCGGCTTGAACACCGAGGACATCCGTCTCGTTGCCGTGACCAGGGCCAACCGCGCTCTGGTGGCGGCCCTGGAACTGGCTCCGGAGCAGAGGGATTTCGTCGCCGGCAATTCGGAGTCCCTCGAAGAAGCCGAAACCGACGAAGACGCGCGGCCGCGCGCCATCATGGCTGGGACCCGTGTCGTCGGTTTCCTGATGTACGATGCGTCGGACAACGAGGCGCTGGTCTACCGCTTCATGATCGACCGCGCCCACCAGGGCAAAGGCTATGGCAAAGCCGCATTGCGCGCCTTGCTCGACGAGATCGGAAATCTCGGCCATATCAGGGAGGTTTCGATCTGCTACGAGCCCGAGAACGAGGCCGCACGCCACCTCTATCGCGCAGCCGGCTTCGTGGAACAAGGCATCGACGAGGACGGAGAAATGATCGCCGTCCTGCCGATGGTCGATCGTTGACGCCGCCCGTTGCGAATTCATCGGCGGAAACGACCCTGCTGGAGGCTATGGCCGCGATCGCGCCGAGCGGTGTCCGGATCGGATGCCGCCTGATCCGCGAAGGCGATGAAGCCCATCTGCTGCCCATGGAAGCCCGCTCTATCGCGGCGCGCCAGCTTGCCATGCGGCGCGCCAGCGGCGCTGCGCGCTGGATCGCGCACGGACTGCTGGCGGAGCTTGGCGTCGGCGACGTCGCCATCCTGCGCGCGCCAACCGGCGCGCCGGTCTGGCCCGAGGGAATAATGGGTTCGCTCGCGCACGACGACGACATGGCGGTAGCGGCGGTTGCACCGGTTGGCGATATCGCCTCGCTCGGCATCGACGTCGAGCCCGCGCAGCCTCTCCCGGATGATATTTTGGCGCTCGTGACAACACCCGCGGACCGCACCGACGCAGCCGACCGGCATCTTGCCGGCCGCATCCTTTTTGCCGCCAAGGAAGCCGTCTACAAGGCCGTCTATCCGCTCGATCGCGAGGTGCTGGGCTATGAGGACATCACCGTCGACCTGAACGCAGGCCACGCGACGACGAAGACAGGCCGCAAGGCCAGGCTCGCCTACTGCGTTGCCCCGCGCGTGGTGGTGCTGGCGTTTGTCGAGAAAGACAGGGGTTAGCGCGCAGTCCTATTCGCCAACGATCTCCGTATACGCCCTCACCTCGCCATCCAGCCCGCGCAGCCGCCAGTTCTCGCCCTCCCGTCCCTCGACATGGCAAGGCCCGATCGGCACCTTGCCGCCGCCTTCCGGCAGGTCGAGCACATAGACGGGGTTGCAGATGCCCGACAGTCGCGCCCGCAGCGCTTCGGTCAGCGCCTGCCCCTGCGCAATCGTCGTGCGCCGGTGCGCCATGCCGCGCGCGAGGTCGCCATGGTGCAGGTAATAGGGTTTGACGCCGAGGCGATACATCAGCTCGCGGCAGAGCTCCTCCAGCGCCTCGACGCTGTCGTTGACGCCTTTGAGCAGAACGCTCTGGTTGAGCAGCACGAAGCCGGCTTGCCGCAGCGTGCGACAGGCGGTTTCCGTGGCCTGAGTGATTTCCCGCGCGTGGTTGAAATGGGTGACGATGGTGACCATCAGCCGGCCCTGCAGGGCCGCAACCAGCCCCGGCGTGATGCGCGACGGCAGCGCCACCGGAACGCGCGTGTGGATGCGCAGCAGCCGCACATGCGCGATCGCTTCGATGCGCGCGCGGATTTCGGCCAGCGCCTTGTCGGGCAGCGACAGCGGATCGCCGCCGGTCAGGATCACCTCGCGGATTTCGGGGTGATCCGCGATATAGGCCAGCGCCGGCTCCAGCGCCTCGCGCGTATAACCCCTGCCGATCGAGGTCAGCGATTCCTTGCGGAAGCAGAACCGGCAATAGACCGCGCATTGGTAGGTCGGGAACAACAGCACCCGGTCGGCATGGCGATGCGTCAAGCGCGGCACCGGGCTGAAGTCATGGTCGGCGATCGGATCGTCGAGTTCGCCTTCCGCTTCCTCAAGTTCTTGCGGAGACGGGATGACCTGCGCCCGGATCGGATCAGCCGGGTCGTTCCAGTCGATCAGGTCGAGATAGGCTTTGGGCGCGCGCACCTTGTGGTTCGCCGCCGCGGCCTGGGCGGCTGCGCGCTCGGCTGACGACAGCGGGAGGCGGTCAAGGTCGCGGACGTGGCGCACCCCGGCGCGGACGTCCGCCTGCCAGGCGGTGTCAGGATCGGCGGAGCGTGCATCGTGGAGGTTCGTGTCTGAAGTCATCAGGGTTCTCGGGGCAGTTTCTGGCGGAGCTATCGGCCGGATGGCCAGGCGGGTCAACCTTCTGGGGTGGTCGCCGCCATCAAATCCACCGCCTGCAAATCCGTAGGTATTTAGCCAAAATGGCACTATTCTGCGCAGTCTGGGCTTCAGGGAAAACGAATGGACTTCAGCACAGGCCATGGTTACCTGCTCATCGGCGGCCTCATCCTCGTCGGTACTGGGCTGCTCATCCTGTCGCTGATCGTCAATCTGCGCGTCGCCCACAGTGTGCGCGACGACGTGCGTCATCGCGAAAAGCTGCTGGAATACTACCGTAACATCTTCTCGCAGTTGGGCGTGATCCTGATCGGCATCGGCGTGTCGCTGTTCATCTTCTTTTTCCAGCAGAATTACCAAGACCAGCGCAGACGCGAAACGGATCTCCAGCAGGTTCTGGCCAAGCTGGCGGCGCGCATCGCTCGTGGCGCTCCCCTCGTCGAGTCACTTGGCGAATTCGACGCGCTGCTGGATGACGGCGGGGCCTACGTTAGTCCCGAACTTGGTGGAACCAACGCCGCCATCGGCGCGCAGGGAGCGGAGCTTGGCAAGCAGATCCGCGAAATCCTGCTGGTTGAGCGCGACGTCGACATCCGGGACTTCGACATCCTCAACCTGTCGCGCGATTTCGAGTCGTCGTTCGTCGTCAACCAGCTCGATCCGACGCTATGGTTCGACATCGTGCGCGACGAGAGCGAGATCAAATATGCCATCACCCAACTCACCCTCGACTACAAGGACCTGCAGGATGCGATCGGCGGCGAGCCGATCGAGGTTGCGATCGCCAATCCTGAAACCGAGCGCAAGATCAAGCACGAGGTGCTCGACATCTTCTACGATGCCGACCTCTTGCGCCAGCGCAGCAGGCGATTTCTCGGCCGTGCGTGCTGGCTTCTCAGCCACGGACGCAGCTTTGTCAGTCTTGCACCGGTCGACGCGATCGAAGCCGACGCGAGGTCACATCAGGAATGGATCGACAGATCGAAGCCCTCGCTGGCACAGACGAAATCGGGCAACGGCGATTGCTTCAAACTGCTCCGATACGGCCCGGCATCCTGACTCCCGGCGGGACCGGTCGATTTGGAAGTCAGTCCCCCACACGTTGCAGCGTGCCGAGATGATTGTCGTCGAGAAAACCTACAGTCATGGCCGACGCCTTGCCGTCAGCGCCGACCACGAAACTTACACCCGAGGGGCTGTCCGGCGTCTCCGCGTCGGGGAAGGTCAGGAAAAGATCACCGTCGAAATGCCTCAATGAATAGGACCGGCCGGCGGCCGGGCCCACCTTGAGTACAAGGTCGTCTCCCGCTTTCGACACAATCGCGTCGCCGATGAAGTCGTTGGCGTACCGGCCAGCATAGACACTGCCCGGCCCGGCTCGCCGTGACGGAGACGGCGGCGCGGCGTAGGCGGCCTTGGCCGCCGCGACCACCGGACCGAACAGGCCCGCATAGATATCATTCCACGCCTTGACCCAGTCCTTCTCGACCTTACCGTCGAAGACGAGATCGGCGAAGCTGTCGGACAATCCCTCCGGCAGGCCAGTCGGAAAGGCGTTGGCGACGATGACTATGCCCAGCTTCTCCTTTGGGAAGACTGTCACCAGGGTACGCGCGCCGACGCTGAAAGCGCCGGCGTGGCCCCAGCTCAGGCCGTGTCGGCCGAATTCGACATTCCAGCCGAGGCCGTAGAACGATGCGCCGCCGGAGACGGGGTTGTTGCCGCGCGATATCAGCGGAACATGCGTCTGGCTTAGCGCATCGGCGGCAATCAGTGTCTTGCCGGCATAAACGCCGTTGTGGAGGATGAGGCGCACCCATTGCGAGAGGTCACGTGCCGTAGAGCTGACGCCGCCGGCGGGCGCCTGCGCATCCGGATCGCGCTCTATCCTCGCTGCCCAGGCGCCATCGACCTTGACGTGAAGCGCGGCGCGGTTGGTTCGCTTGACGAAGTCCGAATGGCGGGAACTCGTGGAGGCCATGCCCAGCGGACGGTAGAGCTTCTCCTCGGCGACCTGCTCCCAGGGCTTTCCCGTCGGTGTCGCGGCTGCCACGGCACCCTCTGTCAATCCGAAATTGCTGTAAGAATACCCGGCCCGAAAGCTCGACGATGGCGGCACGAACCGCAGGCGATGCAGGATCTCGACGCGGTCGTAGCCAATGTCCTCGAGGTCGTCTCCGGCGGTGCCTGGAAGCCCGCTGCGATGCGAAAACAGGTCACGGACGGTGAGCTGGCTTGCCGGATAAGGATCGGCCAACCTGAAGGCCGGATCGAGATCGGCGATCTTCGAATCCCAGGACACGATCCTGTCGCTAACCAACGCCGCTACGACGGTGGCGGAAACCGGCTTGGAAAGGGAGGCGATCTGGAACACCGTGTCGGCGTCGACGATCTCAGGCTTGCCGGCCTCGCGATGCCCAAAACCCTTGAGGAAGATCACCTCGTCATCGCGCACGACGCCGATGGCGAGCCCGGGCACGGCACCGTCCGCGACGGCGGCTTCGGCAAGCGCTTCGAGCTTCGACAGGGCAGCAGTGATGCGCTCGGGCGTGAGGCTATCGGCCGGCGCCGCGTGCGGCCAAAGCGCCATTGCGGCGATGAAGACCCAAACCCTCCACTGGCAGAGATTCCGATTCAGCCGCATGCACAAGCCTCCTCCCAGGAATTCACATGACCATGATACAGGCCCGCACGGGTGAGACCAGCCCTTCTCGGGCGGCTCACGCCGCGAGCCGGATTCATCGGCCGCGCCGACGACGTCAGCTTCAGCGCCGCGCTCCTGTTCCTACCGCCCAGCGGCGTCCGCCATCGCAACAAAGGCGCTCTCGATGGTCTCGAAAGCCAGCTCCGGATACAGCACTCCGGCTTCCGGCGTGGCCGTCTCGAGCGCGGTCTCGCCGCGTATCCAGAATGCCCGCAGCAGTCCAAGCCAGGGGGCTGACGCGATCATCGCCTCAAGCTCCGCCGCACTCTGAGGCACGATGCGCGGCGAGCGGCCGCTCACCCGGCGCCACAGATCGATCATTTCGTTCTGGGTGATCTTGTTTCGGGCGATGCGGATCTCGCTGCGGATGGCCTTGGGATCGTTCAACGCGCGCAAGGTGACGGCGGCGATGTCCTTCTCGCTGACAAACGTCGCCGGCACATCGCCACCGCCATAAAGCGTCACCTCATCGGGCGGCAAGGGCGACGAGCCAAAGCGCATCAGATCGCCCAGCGTCGCCACCCAGGTCGAAAAGAAGCCGTTGGTGTAGATCACCGTGTAGGGCAGATCGGCTTGCCTGATCGCGTCGAACACGCCTCGCTTGAGATCGAGCGGCGGGATCGAGCCCGGGGCGGCGGCGGCGAAGTCGAGGCCGAAGCCGGCGGAAGGCACATAGCGGGAAACGCCGGCATCCCTCAGCGCCCGCACCAGCGTCATCTCGCTGGCCGAATGCACATGCACCGAGCTGATGACGCGGTCCACCGCACTGGCGGCGCGGACAAGGCTGTCATAGTCGTCGAGATCGCCGACGTGGATTTTGGCACCGAGCTCCTTCAGCGGGCGCAGCCGCTCTTCATCGCCGGCTGTTGCCGCACGAACCAGAACGTGCAGGCGATCGCCATTGCGGGCGCTGGCCTTCGCCATCTCGCTGCCCAGCAGCCCCGTCGCGCCGATGATCAGGGTGCTGGTCATATCGACCTCCCGTTGCGCAGGATGGAGCCGTCCCAGTCGCGCTCGAATCCGATGTCGTGCAAGCGATGGTTCGAGAAGCGTGAAACTTGGCGCAGCATCCGGCGGCGCTCGACGACTGCAGAGGCTCTGAGTGCAAGACCGCTCGTCGCGGCGCTGATGGATTCGAGAATCGGTTTCATGGTTCGTCTCCTGTGGTTCAGTAGGCGCAAGCGTGCCGACGCCGTCCGCAAGGGGACAAGCATGACGATTGCTCACACTGTTTCTGGTCGTTCAGCGCAGCGGCGAGATAGGAAAGCCGATCAATATCCGCTGCTACCCCTATAGATTGGACATTTCCGGGCTGGACGACAAACGACTCTTTGTGCAGGATTTGTGAGCAACACTCACAGGTGGACCATGCCGCGCAGACTACCGCCCCTCACTGCCTTGCCCGCCTTCGAGGCTGCCGCCAGGCATCTGAGTTTCTCCAAGGCGGCGGGTGAGCTCAACGTCACCCATGGCGCGGTCAGCCGCGCCATCCGCAACATCGAGGACAGGCTCGGCATCCAGCTTTTCGATCGGGGAACGAGGTCCGTGCGCCTGACGTCGGTCGGCGCGGCCTACGCATCGGAAGTCAGGACGGCGCTGGACCAGATCGCCGCCGCCACCATCGCCGCCACGCCCGACCGCACGGCAGGCATCCTGAATGTCAGCACATCGGACGGTTTTGCCGGCCGCTGGCTGGTGCCGAGGCTGCATCGCTTCCACCGCGCAAACGCCGACATCGACGTGCGGCTGTCGACCTCGGGCGTGCTTTCCGATTTCGTCAGCGACGGCATCGACATCGCCATCCGCTACGGCAAGGGCGGCTATACCGGGGTGACGGCGGAGTTTCTCGCTGATGAAGAGGTCTTCCCGGTCTGCAGCCCGGAACTGCTGCAAGGCGAACATCCGCTGCGCCAGCCCGGGGATCTCCGGCATCACAAGCTGATCCACGACGCCTTTCGCATCGACTGGGCAACATGGCTGCAACAGGCCGGCGTGGACGGCATCGATCCCAAGCGCGGCGTGCGCTTCGATTCCGCCACCTTCGCCGTCGAAGCCGCGGTGCATGGCGAAGGCGTGTTGCTCGGCCGAAGCGCGCTGGTCTCGGCCGACCTCGCTGCGGGGCGGCTGGTTCGTCCCTTCGATCTCGCGCTGAAATCCGCCTCGCGCTACTACGTCGTCTACCGTGACGGCGCGCTGCGCCAGAAAAAGATCAAGGCGTTCCGCGACTGGCTGTTTGCCGAAGTGGCCGCCGACTGGGTCGGTGCGACGAAGGATGGCTGATGCGGCAAGGGTTCAATTTGTGAAAGGCACCTCTTCGAGGTCTAGCCCTGCACTACTCCTTCGCGCGAAAAACTTCCGGCACGACGAACACTTCGTCGGCCCGGCCATAGCCTCCGTCGGCGACCTCCTCGACCAGCACCATCGTGTAGGGGCGCACGCCCTCACCGAAAAAGTCCACGAACATCGCGGTCGTTCGATGGATGAGGTCTTCCTTCTGCGCTTTGGAGAGGGCCGCTTGCGGTAGCTTGATGTTGGCGAATGGCATGATGTTTCCTTAGCTTTTCGAGTGTGGAAGTCAGGCAGTCAGGAGAGCCAAGCCGGCCTGGTTGCCGCCTCAGACCACGCCGCCATTGGCGCGGATGATTTGCCCGTTGACCCAGAAGCTGTCCGGACCGGCCAGGAACGAGACCAGCCCGGCAATGTCGTCGGGCTGGCCGAGCCGGCCGAGCGGGATCATCTTGCCGATGGCCTCGATCTGCGCCTCGCTCTTGCCGTCCGTGAACAGCGCGGTCTCGATCGGTCCGGGCGCCACCGCGTTGACGGTGACACGGCGCGCGCCAAGCTCCTTGGCCAGGATGTGGGTCATCGCCTCGACACCCGCCTTTGTGGCGGCGTAAACGCCGTAGCCCGACTGATAGAGACCGACGACGCTGCTGGAAAAATTGATCATGCGGCCGCCGTCGCGAAGCCGGCGCGCACCTTCCCGCATGCCGCGAAACACGCCGCCGAGATTGATCGCGATCTGGGTGTCGAACGAAGCATCGTCGGTCTGCGCGATCGGCGAAATCTTCATGATGCCGGCATTGTTGACGAGGATGTCGATGCCGCCGAACGCCTTCTCGCCGGCGTCGAACAGCACGGCGATGCCGTTCGGATTGGCGATATCGGCCTGCACGGCGATCGCCCTGCCGCCGCCGGTCTCGATCGCGCGGACCAGTTCTTCGGCCTCCGCACGGCCCCGTGCATAGTTGACGACAACGGCGACGCCGTCACGGGCGAGCCGCTGTGCGATGGCGGCGCCGATGCCTTTGGAGGCGCCGGTCACGATCGCGGTTCTGGTTTGATTTGTCATCGAAGTCTCTCCGCGTTGTTGGTGACACGGATATAGGCCAAGCCGAATTCCGGATAATCATCCACCCATTGACATCACTATTCGGAAACTGCGAACAAAGAGCATGGATCGGCTGGACACGATGCGGCTCTTTGTTCGCGTTCTGGAGCGGCGCAGCTTCACCGCTGCGGCGGCCGATCTCGGCCTGCCGCGCTCAACCGCGACGGAAGCCATCCGGCGGCTGGAGGAGCATCTCGGCGCGCGGCTGCTGGAACGAACGACGCGGCAGGTGAACGCCACCCAGGATGGTGAAGCCTACTATCGGCGCTGCCTGTCGATCCTGGCCGAGATCGAGGATGCCGAGGCCGCCTTCCGCAACGCCGAGCCTTTCGGCCTGCTGCGCATCGACGCCAGCACGCTGCTCACCCGCACATTCCTGTTGCCGCGCCTGCCGGAGTTTCTCGACCGCTATCCCCGCATCGACCTGCAGATCGGCCAGAGCGACCGGCTGGTCGATCTCGTGCGTGAAGGCGTGGACTGCGTGATCCGCGTCGGCGAGCCGCCCGACAGCGGCATGATCATGCGGCGGCTCGCGATGATCCGCGAGATCACCTGCGCCAGCCCCGCCTATCTCGAGCGCCACGGCACGCCCGCCTCCCCCGATGCGCTCGACGGTCACCAGGCGGTGGGCTTTGTCTCGTCGCGCACCGGAGAGACCCTTCCGTTCGAATTCACTGTCGCCGGCAATATCCGTGAGGTGCGGCTGCCCGGCCGCGTCGCCGCCAACAATTCCGATACCGCCGCCGACCTGGCGCGGCTTGGCCTCGGCCTCATCCAGGCGCCGCGCTATCGCTTCGACAAAGACCTGGCCGAAGGGACGCTGGTCGAAGTGCTGGCCGATTATCCGCCATCGCCGACGCCGCTGTCGGCGCTCTACCCGCAGAACAGACAGCTCTCGCCGCGCCTTCGCGTCTTCCTCGACTGGGCCTCACGCATCTTCGCCGAGGCAAACCTGTAGGCTGCAAAACGCGCCACTCGCGATCAACTCGGTTTTGCAAACCCGGCCAGGGACGCATAGCCGCGTACCACGCTCTTGCGTTCTTCGCGCGAAGCGACGGCGTCGATGTCATCAAACCCATGCGGCGCCCGGGCCTCGACCATGTCTATGACCGCTTCCGGCCCGCCTTGCCGATTGGCCAGCACGATGGCCGATGTGGCCGGCCGCCGCTCCCCGTCATACCGTGTTAGCGCGGCTTCGACGGTCGGTCCTGCGGCCAGATGCATCGCAAGGCAACCAGCGTCGAGTATTGCCTGGCTGGCTCCGTTCGACCCCACCGGGTACATGGGATGCGCCGCATCGCCGAGCAGCGTCACCCGCCCGAACGACCATCGTGGCAGCGGGTCGCGGTCGCAGTTCGGATATTCGTAGAAGCCATCCGTTGCCTGGATGATCGAGGCGGGGTCGACAAAATCAAGCTGAAAC
>NZ_RZPB01001520.1:0-393 GCF_003998535.1 Mesorhizobium sp. M7A.F.Ca.AU.002.02.1.1
GACAAGGATCTTCTCCCGGCCGGTGACGGCGCGGGCGACGCGCAATGCAAAACGGTTTGCGTCGGTTGCCGTCGTCGCGATCTGCCAGAATGGCAGGCCGAAGCGCTGCTGCAGCAGCGGCCCGATGGCCAGCGCATCTTCCGAAGGCAGCATATAGGTCAGGCCACGTCCGGCCTGGCGGCGGATGGCGCGCGCCACCGGCGGCGGCGAATGGCCGAACATCGAGCCGGTGTCGCCAAGGCAGAAATCGTCGAGCTTGTTTCCGTCGATGTCGGTGATCGTGGCGCCCTTGGCGCTGTCGACCAGGATCGGAAACGGCGTCGGCCAGTCGTTCATCCAGTGCATCGGCACGCCGCCGAAGAAGCCGGGCAGGCCGTTGCCGACCTTTACCTG
>NZ_RZPB01001521.1:0-393 GCF_003998535.1 Mesorhizobium sp. M7A.F.Ca.AU.002.02.1.1
GAGTCCTGCCTATTCGATCCCGATTCCGTCAAAACATTTGCCGGCTATATTTTCCGTCTGCCATTTCAGCCCGGCCGAGCGCGACCAGTTTCTCGCCGCCTATCACCAGGCGCATCCAGGCAAGATGTCGATCGCATCAGGCATGCGCAAGACGCGGCATGTCTCGCTGATCGTGCCGGATTTCGGCGACGACAAGCAGAACGCCGCGCTCGATAAGGCGGTGAACGATTTTATCCAAAAGATCACCAGCATCACCGGCAAGAGTGGCTGATCGAACTCTTGTTTTACGCAATTCCGGACGGAAAACCGCGATACACTTTTCCTGGAATTGCTTTGGAAGGCCTATTTCGGGAGGAGACGGCCGTGAAGAAGTTTATCAATTCGGTGGACACG
>NZ_RZPB01001522.1:0-393 GCF_003998535.1 Mesorhizobium sp. M7A.F.Ca.AU.002.02.1.1
CTATGGGGGTGGCTGCTCGTTTGCAGGTCCCGGATTTCATTCTGCTTCCCCCATTCGCAAAAAAGTCTCGGACGGTTGCTTATTTAGATGACGAGATTGCGCAGCCGCCACTCGCGGTCTTGAGCTTCCACCGTGTCAACCCGGCCTGGCAATTGCGCAGCGCCGTCTCTTCCGCCGCCTTCTGGGACGGCGCGTTGAGCTTCGTCCCGCAGATGATGTAGAGGTCGACAACGCGCGAATAAAAGGTTGTGGCGTAGGCCGAATGGCCGCTCGCCGCGACGTAACCCTTGTAGGCAACGTTGCATTCGCCCGAACCCAAGGTCGGCGGAAAACGCACGTCTCCCTTGCGTCCTGCGAGCGATTCCGCCGAGCTGATGCCGGTCGCCGTTAATA
>NZ_RZPB01001523.1:0-391 GCF_003998535.1 Mesorhizobium sp. M7A.F.Ca.AU.002.02.1.1
CGGTTATGGCAGTCATGGAAAGCTCCTGACCGCTAGCTGGAGCCGCAAGGGAAATCGCGGCCTATGTCATGGGGCTGGCTTTCGCCTTCGGCTGGACGCCGTGCATCGGCCCGGTTCTGGGACCGATCCTGACGCTGGCCGGCGGCCGTGAAACGGTGGGCGAGGGCGCGCTGCTGCTCGCCGCCTATTCGCTGGGGCTGGGCATCCCGTTCCTGATCGCAGCGCTGTTTTCCGGCGCCTTCATGCGCTTCCTCGGCAAATTCCGCGTTCATCTCGGCCGGGTTGAAAAAGCAATAGGCGCGCTGCTGGTTGTCGCTGGCGTGTTTTTCCTCACCGGCGGCGTTCAGACGGTGTCTTACTGGCTGCTGGAGAATTTTCCGCTGCTGGGGCG
>NZ_RZPB01001524.1:0-391 GCF_003998535.1 Mesorhizobium sp. M7A.F.Ca.AU.002.02.1.1
GCCGAACTGCCAATTCCTGCCCTTGTCCATCCAAGCAAAGGCAGAGCGAAATGAGCATTTCGAAACAGAAAATCCTGATCGTCGGCGGCGGCTCCGGCATGGGCCTGGCGCTGGCCAGGCGCTGCATCGAGGCCGGAGCCAAGGTGATCATCGCCGGGCGCGGCCAAGACCGGCTGCGGCAGGCGCGCGAGGCGCTCGGCAATCCCGCCGGGCTGGAGACGGCCGTCGTCGACATCGCGCGCGAAGACCAGGTCTCGGCGCTGTTCGCAGCGATTGGCGGACTCGACCACATCGTCTGCACCGCAGCCGACATCGAAGGCGCCTACCGGCTGCTGCCGGAGCTTGACCTGATGGCGGCGCAAAAGGTGGTGGAGAGCAAGCTGTATGGCCC
>NZ_RZPB01001525.1:0-390 GCF_003998535.1 Mesorhizobium sp. M7A.F.Ca.AU.002.02.1.1
GGGCAAAATCCTTCATCGACGAATTGTTGCAGCCGGCAACGCCGAGGGCAGCGATCAGGATTCCGGTGCGGGCAAGCTTGACAAACATGGCTACGGATATCGTCTTTTCTCTGGCGCCAGGACGTTTCCTGCCCCGGCTGCTACACTGCGCATCGACGGACCCTAAGCCCGTTAACCCTAATAAATTCCTTACCGCAAGTGCCGACGCATCCCCCTGCGGCAGTCTCATTGAGCCGAATGCAGCGGCATTTTTGTGGCAAAAATGCTCCGCTCCGCCACATTGTTGCGGCCAAGGGTGCCTGTGGTCAGAGACTGCGGCCCATGGCCAGGTATTTTTCGCGGCGCTGTTCGCGGAAATCGGTGTTGGCGCCGGCGAAGTCCTTCATCGTC
>NZ_RZPB01001526.1:0-390 GCF_003998535.1 Mesorhizobium sp. M7A.F.Ca.AU.002.02.1.1
GTCTTGAACCGCCTGGCTCAGCTTGCGCCGCTGCCCGGCAACGTGCAGCCGCAGATCTCGCCGCTCAGCCCGATCGGCGAGATATTCCGCTACCGTCTCGTCGGGCCGCCGAACTACAGCGTGCTCGACCTCAAGACCATTCAGGACTGGATCCTGCAGCGCCGCTTCCGCGCCGTGCCGGGAGTCATCGACGTCACCGGCTGGGGCGGCAAGAGCAAGACCTACGAGATCCAGGTCGACTTCAACAAGCTGGTCGCTAACGGGTTGACGTTGCCGCAACTGCTGCAGGCCGTCGGCAATTCCAACGTCAACGTCGGCGGTAACACCGTTGATATCGGCCAGCAATCGGCGGTGGTGCGCGGCGTCGGCCTGATCCGCTCGATCGACGAC
>NZ_RZPB01001527.1:0-390 GCF_003998535.1 Mesorhizobium sp. M7A.F.Ca.AU.002.02.1.1
GAAGTCCCCTCGCAGAACGACGTCGTCGCGAAGTCACCCGCAACGGACGCCAGGCCGCCACCCGAAAAGGCATCGCCGCCAATCCAGCCGGATACGATGACCAGCGACAGTCAAACGTTGGCCGCTTCCAGTGAGACAACCGCCCCGACGCCGCCGGTAGAGAAAGCCTCGACGCTGCCGCCCGCTGAGCCCAAGGTTGGCGAGAGCCAAAAGCCCGAACCGCAGGCCAGCAAGCCGGCGGCACCCGCAACGCGGGAGCCCAATCCCACTGCGGCCCCGCCGGCTGTCGCGAACGCCGAGAGCCCTGCCTTGCCGACAAGCAACCAGCCGGACCAACCTGCTGTCGCGTTGAACGTGCCCAAACCGGAGATTCCCCCGGCCGTCGACGAC
>NZ_RZPB01001528.1:0-389 GCF_003998535.1 Mesorhizobium sp. M7A.F.Ca.AU.002.02.1.1
GTCCTGGATGGCGCGGCTTGAGCGCTGGGCCGAAGAACGGCTGAGACTTGAGGAGGCTCTGGTGCTCGCCGGCGACTACAACGTCATTCCCGAGCCGATCGACGCGCGGTTTCCGGAGAATTGGCTGGGCGACGCCCTGTTCCAGCCGCAGACGCGACAGGCCTTCCGTCGGCTGCTCAATCTTGGTTTCACCGAGGCGGTGCGCGCGGTCACCGACGCGCGCGACACCTATACGTTCTGGGACTATCAGGCCGGCGCCTGGCAGAAGAACAACGGCATCCGTATCGACCACCTGCTTTTGTCGCCGGAAGCCGCCAACCGATTCTCATCGGCCTCTATCGAAAAGCATGTGCGCGCTTGGGAAAAACCATCCGACCATGTCCCGGTGG
>NZ_RZPB01001529.1:0-387 GCF_003998535.1 Mesorhizobium sp. M7A.F.Ca.AU.002.02.1.1
CACTATCCGGATGCCGGGCAGCTTGCCCGACGCGAGCATCGCGCTGGCCCCGGCAGCATCCTTCGGACCGGCGAGATGGAAATCGATGCCGTCGGGCAGCATGGCGGCAAAGCCTGGGTCGACAATGCCTCGGGCCCTCAGGCTGTCAGCGGTATCGCTGTCGAAGAATGCACCGGTCTGCTTGACAAGCAACAGCGCGTTTGCGCCAAGCTTGCCGGCAAGCCAGGCGGCCAGAGAATCGGAGGTAATGTCCCAGGAGGCCGGAACATCCAGCGCCGGCAGTGCCAGTGACGACGGCAGCCACACCGGAACCTTCCCCGCCTCCAACACTCGCCCGATCTCGTCCAGCGACCGTGCCGGCGCCAGCCTTTCGTCCCGGTCGAGGAT
>NZ_RZPB01000152.1:0-10135 GCF_003998535.1 Mesorhizobium sp. M7A.F.Ca.AU.002.02.1.1
GCCAAGAAGGCGCTGAAGGATTTTTGGGCAAAACACAATCAGGCCGAAGCTCCTTTGACGGCTTGGTATGTGGCTGTCGGGAATGCTGATTGGAAGACCCCGGCTGACGTCAAGTATGCGTTTGGAGCGACAGTTGATTTCGTAGGTGACAATCGCATCATTTTCGACATTAGCGGCAACAAGTATCGTTTGATTGTCCACGTCGCCTACAAGTTTCACCGCGTTCTGATCAAATTCGTCGGCACGCACAAAGAGTATGACAAGATTGATCCGGAGAAGGTGTGATGGAAAACATTCGACCCATTAAGACCGAAGCCGATTACGATTGGGCGATCGCCGAAATCACTAAATATTTCGAAAATGAGCCGGAGGTCGGCTCTCTCGATGGTGACCGGTTCGACGTTCTCGCAACCCTGATCGAGGCTTATGAGGATAAGCACTACCCGATTGAAGCACCGGATCCCGTTGAAGCCATTCATTCGCACATGGAACTGTTCAACCTGTCGCGGAAGGCGCTGGCCGAGGTGATCGGATCATCACCCCGGGCGACCGAGGTGTTGAACAAAAAGCGCGCACTCACCCTGGATATGGTCTTCAAACTGAACAAGGAATGGAAAATTCCCGCCGAAGTCCTCGTGCAACCCTATCACCTTGCAAATGACAGGGGCCGCAGGCGCGCCTAACATGCACCGATTCTCCTAAGCCGCGCGTTTGGGCTCCACCGCGAACGGGCTGAGGCCGAGCCAGGTCTGCATCTTCCTGCCGATGGCCTGGTCGCCGGTCAGGGCAACCCTGGCGCCGGCCTTCTCGACGGTCAGCACTCCCATCCAGATCGCCGTCATCGTGTGCAGGTCGGTCGAGACGTAGAGATCGACATCGAAGCCCGGATCGTACCAGCACAGATCGACCTCACCGTGCTTCTCGACGATCAGCCACCACGACCGTTTGGACGCCGGGAGATCCTGATACAGGAATTGTATCACCGTGCGCCCTTCAGGCAGCGGCGAGGGGTTTAGATTGCGCCGCATGTCCCACATCAGCAACGACGGATCGAGGTTCTTCAGCGACAGCCGGGATTCGACCCATTTCTGCCCCCAGAAGCCCATTGCCTCGACGACAGGACGCAAATCCCGGCCGGCTTCCGTCAGCCGATATTCGAAGATGCCTTTTTCGCCCGGCACTTCCTTGCGCTCGACGATCCCGGCGATCTCAAGTTCCTTCAGCCGTTGCGACAGAAGGGTCGGCGACATTTTGGGGACGCCGCGGCGAAGATCATTGAAGCGGGTCGAGCCGGCCACCAGTTCACGCATCAGCACCATGGTCCAGCGGGTGCACAGCACCTCAGCGGCCATCGATAGCGGACAGAATTGTTTGTATCCGTGCTGGCTCATGATTGGTGCCTCTCCCTCAAACCTGACCGAATATTAGGCCTTCATGAATGAAGCGGCCAGTACGGAAACTGTACTGCCCCGGTACAGATCGCGGACTGGTTGGCGAGGGTCCTGCCATGCGAGCCTTTTGGCCGGTTGCACGGGATACGCCTGTGCACCGCAACCAGGAGACCACCATGACCGCCTACGTTATCGCAGACATCAAGATAAACGACCCGCAGTGGGTGCCGGCTTACGCCGCCTCGGTGCACGATCTCGTCCACAAGCATGGCGGCAGATATCTGTCGCGCAGCGGCAATGTGAAAACGCTTGAAGGCAAGCCGCTCGATACCACGCTGATCGCGCTGATGGCGTTCCCGTCGGAAGCGGCGGCGCGCGCCTTCACCACCGATCCTGCCTACGCGCCCTTCGTCTCGGCCCGTCAGGACGGCAGCGACAGCCGTTTCCAGATGATCGACAACACCGATCTGGCCGGAACGATCCCGTATCTGCCGAAGGGATGATCCTTTTCGGTAGCCGTTACATCAATTTCGGGATCTCCAAGCAACAACAGCCACAGCGCTTGCCTGCCGGGCCTCCGTATTTTCGGCGGCCGGCCAGCTGTGCTTTTTCAAGAAGAATGGAATGAAGATGATATCAAACTTTCGCAGCGGACTTCTTATGGCGGGGACCATGCTGGCAATCTGCACCACCCTCGCGCAGGCGCATCAGGAGCCGGCTGAAGCTGCCTCCGGCCCGCTGGCCGACAAGGTGCGGGCTGTCAACAGCCGGTTTGTCGACGTCAAGGCAGCGGTATCAGAGGGCTATGCGCCTATTCCTTGTGCCAGCGGCATCACCGGCGGCGCCATGGGCATCCACTATGTCAACGGCCAGTATCTGAAGGACGACAAGATCGACATCGCCCGTCCCGAAGCTGTGATGTACGAGCCGATGGCCGATGGCACGCTGAAGCTGGTGGCGGTCGAGTACATCACTTCGAAAGGACCGGCATCGTTGGACGGCCAGCTGTTCAATTTCAACAGCGCCCCCAACCGCTATGGCCTGGGTGAATTCTACGAGCTGCATGTCTGGGCCTGGAAAGGGAACCCGACAGGCACGTTCGCCGACATGAATCCGAAAGTGTCATGCGAGCACGCAATGGCGCCGAGCCAATAAGCAATGAGGCCAGGCGGCATTGACGCCGCCTGGCCCGAACGATCGTTTTGCCTGATCGCCTCAGGCGGTCTTGATCAGACCGAGCTGGGTGAGGGCGGTGACGCCGTCATCGAGGCCGATTTCCTCGACGATCCTGCCGTCAACCACCTTCAGCACCGTGGTGCCGGTGAAGCGCATGGTGCGGCCGGTGGCGGCCGGCAGCGAACCGACGAGGAAGTCGCCGAAGGCTGGGCCGGTATGCGTGCCGCCGCCCTCCCACTGGCCGACGACATAGTCGCCCTCGGCAATCAGGTCGGCGGTGGCCCAGAAGTTGAGGTCCGGGAAGGCGGCGCGGAAGTCGGCCATGAAGGCCTTGATGTCGTCGCGGCCGCGGCGCGGCTCGTGCAGCGAATATTTCAGCAGCATGTCGGGTGCCGCGATCTCGTCGACGACCGACAGATCGCAACGTTCACCCCAGAAGTGGGTGAACCATCTGACGACGACGGCCTTGTTGTCTTCTTGCTTGGTCATTGGAAGGTCCTTGTTGTTGTCGTGCATGGGATCATCGGCGCCGCCGATGATCCAGGGGTCACCGGCTTGCGCCGCTGACCTGGGCAGCAGTAGGACGATCCGCCAGACACAAAACTCCGGTTCCTGCCGGCCAATCGAAAAGGCGGGTTCGGCGCCGGGCAGGGCCGCCTGGGCCGGAACCCGTTCCGCTGAGCCCAAGCATGGCTGCCCCGCCTCAGCTAGACCCTGGAAATCGGATGGCCACGGGAGAAGGCGATGGCAATGAAGAAGACCTATGAAAAGCCGAGGCTCGAGAAGCGCGAAAGACTGTCCGGCGTGACGGCGGGCAATGTCGTGTCGTCGACCTGGGGAAATTGACGGCTGCCTGGAGTAGTTCGGTACGGCCTTGATGAACAGGGGCTCCCAATCAGACGTCGACACTCCGCCCGCGCGGTAACTGTTTCTTCTCTGGTTTTGCCGCAGATTGCGCCGCGGTGGAGCAGGCGAAGCAGACGATGGCGCGTCAGGGTAAGAAAAGTCGCAATGGAACGTTCTGGGCAAAAGCCCTGGAGCGCGCGCATCTTGGCGTCTGGGACTGGGATCTTGTGACCGGCGACTGCTTTTATTCCGCGACCTGGGCGCGGATGCTAGGCTACGATGAGAGCGAATTGGCCAACACCAGCGACCTTTGGCTGCAACTGACCCATCCCGACGACCGCGAGCGGGCGCTGGCCAGCGGCGACCGCCACATTGCCGGCCTGACCGACGCCATCGAGACCGAATTGCGGCTGAAGCACAAGCAGGGACATTGGGTATGGGTGCTCGATCGCGGCGGCGTCGTCGAGCGCGACGCGATGGGAAAGCCGCTCAGGCTGATGGGTGTGCAGACCGACATCTCCAAGCAGAAGGCCGCCGAGGCCGAACTCGAGCAGGTCAATGTGCGGTTTCGCCTGGCGCTCGCCGCCAGCGGCACCGGCATCTGGCACCACGACCTCGCGGGCGGCAAAAGTTATTGGGACCAACGCACCAGGGAGATTTTCGGGCTCGTCTCCGACACCGCCGAAGTCGAGCGCGACCACTGGTTCGGCTATCTGCATCCGGACGACAAGGAGGCCGCGTCGCGCGCGCATCTGGTGCCGCTCGAAACGGACAAGGTCACCGCCGTGCAATACCGCATCGTGCGGCGCGACGGAGAGGTCCGGCACATAGAATCCCTGCTGCGTTTCATCGCCGACCCGCAAATCCGGGACCGCCGGCTGGCGGGGCAGATCCTGGGCACGGTGCGCGATATCACCGAAGACAAGCAGCGCGAGCAGGAGCTTGCCTATGCGGCCCGCCATGACGCGCTCACCGGTCTCTTGAACCGCGCCGCGTTCGACCGGCTGCTGGCCGATCATATCGCGGCCGCGCAGTTGCTGCCGCTTTCCGTGTTCTATGTCGATCTCGACTACTTCAAGGCGCTCAACGATTTTGCCGGCCACGCGGCCGGCGACCTGGCACTGAAAAGCGTTGCGCAAGGCATTCTGGGCTGCCTTCCCGCGACGGCGCATGCCGCGCGCCTGGGCGGTGACGAGTTCGCGCTGCTGATGCCCAATTGCGATGCGGCGCAGGCCGGGCGGCTGGCCGACGCGGTACTTGCCGCGGTTCGCGATGCCGAACTTGGATCGACGGCCACGTCGCGCAAGCTGGCGGCCTCGATCGGTATCGCTTTCGTCGATGACGCCGACACGACGGTGGCCGACGCGCTGGCCTGTGCCGACGACGCCTGCTATGCGGCCAAGGCCGCCGGGCGAAACCGATTTGCCGTCTTCTCCACCGATACGGCATCGGGTTCGGGTGGCCTCAACGCGGCGCGCATCGTCGCCGATACCGTCGATGCCATGGAAGACGGCAGGCTGAAGCTGTTTGGCCAGGAAATCCATCTTCTGGGCCGTCCCTGGCAGGAAAGCCGTCATGTCGAAGTCTTGGCCAGGCTCGCCGCACGCAACGGCCGGCTGGTGCCACCCGGCGAGTTCATTCCGGTGGCCGAGCGGTTCGGCATCGCGTCGCGGCTCGACCGCTGGATCATCCGCACCGCGCTGTCGCGGCATGGTGCCGCCTTGCGTTCGGGGGCGCTGACGCTTGGCTTCAATCTGTCGGCGCAGACGCTGAGCGATCCGCAGCTTTGGGACTTCGTCGACAGCGTCATAGAAGAAACCGGGGCGCCGCATTCGGGCATCGGCTTCGAGATCACCGAAACCGCCGCCGTCACCAATTTCGATGCCGCCGAACAGTTCGTGCGCAAGGCGCGCGAGCGGCGTTGCCGGGTCGGCCTCGATGATTTCGGAGCCGGCATGAGCTCGTTCGAATATCTCCGGCGGTTCCCCGTCGACACGATCAAGATCGACGGTTCCTTCATCGAGCACATCACGCAAAGCCGCTTCGACCGCGAGATCGTGCTGGCCATCACCAGCATTGCCCGTAGCCTCGGCTGCGACGTGGTCGGTGAGAAGATCGAACGGCAGGACACGCTGGCCATGTTGAGCGACATGGGGGTCGCCTTCGGCCAGGGATTTTTGCTGCACCGGCCGGAGCCGCTCGAGCGAATTGTCGCGCGCGCAACCAAGGGAGCGACGGCCCGCAAGGCATCGTGATCCGGGTGCGGCGAGTTTCAGGCCAGGCCGGACTGGCCTGAAACTCGACACTTTCTATCCGGTTCGCCGCGCCGTCGATTGCGGGAACTCCAGCACTCCAGCCTCGGGTCGCCTGTGCTGCGCCTCCGTCACCGCTTCGATCAACAGATCGAGCGCGTCACAGGCGGCACGGCTCGTCTCGTCATTGCCCTGCAGATAATGATAGGCGCGTTCGAGGTGGATGCGGGCGGCTGAAAAATCGCTGGTCAATGGTCCCTCCATGATCCCGCCCTAAAAAGAGCTTGCCGGAGACGAGGGAACGCCGGGTAAATATCCACAAGCGGCTTTTATTCAAATGCCGCCGAATGTTGTGAGCAGACGCGCGGCGTTGAAGCTGCCGATCTCCCCTACGAGGGGGAGATTGGCAGTTTCAACGCCGCACAGCTACACTGCGGCCCCTTGCGCAAGGTGACATCGATGATCGTCCAGGCCTGCATCAACGGCGCGCGTCCGCGCGATTTCCACCCGAAGCTGCCGCTGACTGCCGAGGCAATGGCCAGCGATGCGGCAGCCTGCGTCGCCGCTGGAGCGGCCGAACTGCATATCCATCCGCGCGGCACCGACGGACGCGAAAGCCTGGCAGCCGTCGACGCCACGGTGCTGGCGGTGCGCCGGACCTGCCCGGGAACACTGGTTGGCGTGTCGACCGGCGCCTGGACCGAGAACGACGTCGAGCGGACCCGAGCGGCGATCGCCGGCTGGCGAGACCTGCCTGACTATGCTTCGGTCAACCTGTCCGAACCGGATGCGCCCGCCGTGATGGAGTTGCTGCGCCAGCGTGGTGTAGGCATCGAGGCGGGGCTAGCCGTCGTCGCCGATGCCGAGCGCTTCGTAGCGCTTCCTGGCCACAACCAGGTGCTGCGCATTCTGATCGAGATCGATATCCCCGACCTGTCCGCTGCACTCGATGAAGCGCATGGCATCGCCGCCGTACTCGAGCGCGCCGGGGTAGGGCGGCCGATCCTGCTGCATGGCGTCGACACGACTGTCTGGCCCCTCGTCGAGCTTGCGCATCGCCAGCGCTGGTCGACACGGGTCGGTCTGGAAGACGGCAAGACGCTCGCCGATGGCAAGACAGCCAAGGACAATGCGGAAATCGTCGCTGCCGCCGTGGCGATCTTTCGCGGTGCGCCCGTCGTTGCCTCATAGGCAAGCGGCTTGACGTCTCCGTGCGTGCGAAGGTCTCACGACAAAGGTCGTCGCTCTCCGGCATCCAGCAACCATTGCCGCACGGCTTGCGTCGGCTCGGGGTGGCGCTGTTTTCTCGGCATCACGACATAAAAATCCTGCGTGCCGCGCATTTCGCCGCTGACGGGCTGAACCAGACGGCCGGCGGCGAGGTCGGCGGCGACGAGAAAGCGGCTGGCCAGCGCAATGCCCTGGCCGGCCACCGCCGCGTCGATGGCGAGGCCGGTCTGGTTGAAGCGCATGCGTTTGAGTTCGGTCGTCATCTTCAGGCCGACGGCCTTTTCCATGAATTCCGGCCACAGATTGTGGGCATCGTGCAGCAGTACGTGGTGCTGGATTTCGGAGGCCGCGATCTCGATCGCGCCGGCCGGCAGCAGGGCCGGGCTGCACACGGCGACGATCTGCTGGGGAAACAGCAGGTCGACGACCAGCCCGGCGCCGAAGGGTGGGCGGCCCTGCCTGACCGCGATGTCGACGCCATCGGCCTGGAAGCTCGACAGGCTTTCGCTGGCCAGTACGCGCAGGTCGACCAGCGGGTGGTGCGCGACGAAGTCGTGCAGTCTCGGGATAAGCCATTTGGTGGCGAAGCTCGGCGTCACGCTGATCGTCAGCCGCGCCGGCTCGGGACGAAGCAGCAGCGTCGCCTCCGAGATCAGGTCGAAGGCGCGGCGGATGTTGGGGACATAGGCGCGGCCCTCATCGGTCAGCGCCAGGCCGCGCGGCAGCCGCTCGAACAGCTTCGTGCCGAGATCGGCCTCCAGCCCGCGAATGTGCTGGGCGACCGCCCCTTGCGTGACGTTGAGCTCTTCGGCCGCGATGCGGAAGTTGAGATGACGCGCCGAGGCTTCGAAGGCGCGCAGCGCATTCAACGGCGGCAAGCTGAGGAAGGTTTCGGGCATGCAGTAGTTTTTCTACAGGTTGATTTCAGGCATTCTGGTTCGAACCGACGGGGAAAACCAGCTATATCGACGCTCAACTCCCGAAAACACCGCTTGCGGTGCCCGCAAACCCTGAGAGGAAAATCCGATGAGTGTAGAAAAAGTAGCTGTGGTGGTGGCCGGCGGCAGCGGCATGGGGGCGGCGGCGGCCAAGCGGCTGGCGGCGGACGGCTTCAAGATTGCCATTCTTTCCTCTTCGGGCAAGGGCGAGGCGCTGGCCAAGGAGCTTGGCGGGCTCGGCGTCACCGGCTCCAACCAGTCGAACGACGATCTGCAGCGCCTCGTCGACCTGACGCTGGAGCGCTATGGCCGCATCGACGTGCTGGTCAACAGCGGCGGCCACGGGCCGCGTGCGCCGATCCTCGAGATCACCGACGAGCAATGGCACACCGGCATGGACGTCTACCTCCTCAACGTCATCCGGCCGGTGCGCATCGTGGCGCCGCAGATGGTCAAGCAGAAGGGTGGGGCCATCATCAACATCTCGACGGCCTGGGTGGTCGAGCCGAGCCCGATGTTCCCGACGTCCGCCGTGTTCCGCGCCGGCGTTGCCGCCTACACCAAGATCTTCGCCAACACCTATGCCGCCGACAATGTGCGCATGAACAATGTGCTGCCCGGCTGGATCGACAGCCTGCCGGCCACCGAAGAACGCCGCGACAGCGTGCCGATGCAGCGCTACGGCACTTCGGAAGAGGTCGCCGCGACCATCGCCTTCCTGGCGTCGGAGGGCGCCGGCTACATCACCGGCCAGAACATCCGGGTCGACGGCGGCATTATACGCGCTATTTGAGGGCGTCGGCCGGGAGGGGATTCCGGCATCTCACCCCAAGGAGCAAATAATGCGGCTTTTGATACTCGGCACCGGCTGGATGGCGCAGGAACATGCCCGGCGCTTCAGCGCCATCGAGGGCGTCGACATTGTCGGCGCAGTCGATGTCGATCCGGCGCGGGTTGGCGAGTTCGCCGACAGCTTTGACATTCCCAACCGCTTTACCGGGCTGGAGGAGGCGCTGGCATGGGGCGAGTTCGACGCGGTGGCCAATGTCACGCCCGACCGCATCCACCACCCGACCACCATGGCGCTGATCGCCGCCGGCAAGCCGGTGCTGTGCGAAAAGCCGCTGGCCGAAAACTTCGGCAAGGCGACCGAGATGGCCGATGCCGCCGAGGCCGCCGGCATCGTCAACATGGTGAACCTCACCTATCGCAATGTGGCCGCGCTGCAGAAAGCGCGCCAGATGGTGCAAGCGGGCGAGATCGGCACGGTCAGGCATGTCGAGGCGTCCTACCTGCAAAGCTGGCTGGTGTCGAAATTCTGGGGCGACTGGCGCACCGATCCGAAATGGCTGTGGCGGCTGTCGCGCGGCCACGGTTCCAATGGCGTGCTCGGCGATGTCGGCATCCACATCCTCGATTTCGCCAGCTATGGCGCAGCCGTCGACATCGACCATGTCTTCTGCCGGCTGCGCGCCTTCGACAAGGCGCCCGGCAACCGCATCGGCGACTACGGACTCGACGCCAATGACAGCTTCGCCATGACGCTGGATTTTTCCAACGGCGCCTTCGGCGTGGTGCATGCCAGCCGCTGGGCAACAGGCCATCTCAACGAACTGCGTCTGCGCATCTATGGCGAGAAGGGCGGCATCGAAGTGGTGCACAATCTCGACGGTTCGACGCTCAAGGCATGCGTGGGGGAGAATGTCGAGAACGCCATATGGGAAGAGCTCGACCCCGGCACGGTGGAGACCAACTACCAGCGTTTCACTGACGCGGTGCGCACGGGCGTGCAGGCCGAACCGTCCTTCCGCCATGCGGCCGAATTGCAGAAGGTGCTGGATCTGGCCGTGGTGTCGGACGAGAAGCGGGCCGAGCTGAGAGCGAACGCGGAAACGCGGTGAGGGCTCGCACCTCGCGCCCATACCGCAGTAGCTGGAAGGGGCCGAGTTCTGTCAGACTCCCCTCTGGCCTGCCGGCCATCTCCCTCGCAAGGGGGGAGATCGGCAGCTTCAATTGCTGCGCCTGGTAAGTCATCAGTGCCCGCCTCCTGATCCGTGTCAGGTGGCTTCAGGGGCCGGTCACGAGCGAAAAAACCAGTTTCTGCAAATTGCCGCCATTGCCGAATTCTATACGGTCGAAGTCGCGGCTTGCCTGCACCCGCGCCTTCGAGATCGCGTCGAGCCGCTTGACCACCTCGGCCCTGGTCTTGCTGCATTTGGGATCGTCGGCGACGGTCAGGCCGTCCGTCGCGGCTTGGATGTCGTGGACCATCTGGACCATGCTGGCGCCATGCACCTTCTCA
>NZ_RZPB01001530.1:0-386 GCF_003998535.1 Mesorhizobium sp. M7A.F.Ca.AU.002.02.1.1
CCCCCACCGTTTTTATGTTCAAGGGACTGGCCATGGCAAAAATCATCGAAACGTCCACCGGCGCATTGGCGCTGACCTTTGACGACGTGCTGCTGCAGCCGGGTCATTCCGAGGTCATGCCCGGCGAAACCGATGTCCGCACCCGCATCGCCGGCGACATCGACCTGAATGTGCCGATCCTGTCGGCGGCGATGGACACCGTCACCGAGGCCCGGCTTGCCATAGCCATGGCCCAGGCCGGCGGCATTGGCGTCATCCACCGCAATTTCTCGCCGGCCGAACAGGCCGAGCAGGTGCGGCAGGTCAAGAAATTCGAATCCGGCATGGTGGTCAATCCCGTCACCATCGGCCCCGACGCGACGCTCGCCGACGCGCTGGGCCTGATG
>NZ_RZPB01001531.1:0-386 GCF_003998535.1 Mesorhizobium sp. M7A.F.Ca.AU.002.02.1.1
GGGGGGAGATCGGCAGCGTTTACCCCTGCACGAAAACTGCACGGGCCTGCGGAAAACCTCCTCGGATCCGCCCTGCCCTTTCCCCGCCCGCTTGCGAGACAAGCGGCATGCACAAGCGAGCAAAGCCCCGTTGGTCCCTGCCTCACCGACTGCGGAGCGAGGGCTGGTGGCTGGCCGATCCGCCGCGCGCGTGTCCCGTCGCAACCCTCATTCCCTTTGTCCGCAGAAGCCCGCCAACGGTTCGGCTGGAAGCCATCAGGAAAGCCAGGTCATGACAGCGTTGTTCTCCGCCGCGCCGAGCTATTGCAGCCGTTTCGGTGTCGCCATCCTGCTGGCTGCCGCAAGCTGCGAACCCGACGGCATCCTTCTGCCCAAGGTCGACACGC
>NZ_RZPB01001532.1:0-385 GCF_003998535.1 Mesorhizobium sp. M7A.F.Ca.AU.002.02.1.1
CGCGAAAGCGTGTCCGTCTCCGACTTCGACGTCACTTCGGCAAGCACGTCGCGAACCAGGATGGCCAGCATCAGCAGCGCCAGCGCCAGCGCAAAGACAGTGCCGAGCGATTGCGACACCAGCGCGTAGTTGCTTTGCAGATAGGCTTGCGGATTGGCGCCCCAGCCGCCGAGCGCATGGGCGATGAATGGCTTGGAGGCAAACTGCAGGCCGCTCGCCGCCAGCACGGCCATCAATATGCGATCGAGACGGGCAAGCTTTTGCCTCGATGACCAGACGATGGCCAGCCCGATGAACTGCATGACCGCATAGGGAAGCTGGTAAGCCATGATGCGGATCAGCGACTGGCGGGGCAGGTCCTGTACGAAATACACAGCTATGGTGG
>NZ_RZPB01001533.1:0-383 GCF_003998535.1 Mesorhizobium sp. M7A.F.Ca.AU.002.02.1.1
CCACCAATCTCGCCTTCGGGGAATGGCCGAGCGTCTTCGGCGACGCCAAGATGACAACCGCGCTGCTCGACCGCCTCACCCATCACTGCGAGATCGCCGAGACTGGCAACGAATCCTGGCGCTTCAAGAGCCGCTCTCAAAGCTGAAGTTCGAAAGCCAATCAGTCGCGCCCGATCAGGCTGTGCAACCCCGACCAGCTTCGCCTGATCGGGCGCTTACCGGCGTGCCTCTCAACACCGAAAGCCGGGGTCCCTTTTGCGGGAAAAAACAGGGTCCCGATTCCGTGGCCATTGACAGTTCTTCGTTCGGCCGACCCGCATCGCGGGTCTGAAGGGCATAGATAAGCGCGCCCCCGATTCCGACGCTGGCGACCAGGCCGAGAC
>NZ_RZPB01001534.1:0-378 GCF_003998535.1 Mesorhizobium sp. M7A.F.Ca.AU.002.02.1.1
GTGTTGGCCTGCGCCGACGGGTTCTCGTTGTTGGTGCCGCGACCCGACCAGCCGTGGCCTGGCCGGTCGAAGAACAGCATTTCGGCGCGGCCTTCGAGCAAGGGACGCAGCGGCAGCATCTGGTCCCTGAGATTGGCGCTGGCGCCGTGGATGAAGACGATCGGCGGCAGCTCGGCGTTGGCGGGTGCCGGAACATGGACATAGTGGATGCGGGCGCCGTCGATGTCGGCGAACTCGCCGAACGGCGGATCGCGGTGCTCGATCAACCATGAGCCGACGCGGGTGATGCCGACAAAGCCGAAGACAAGCGCCATCAGGAAGGCAAGGGCGGCGTAGATCAGGTTCATGGGGAAGATACGGAAGTGGAGGGGGGTAGGT
>NZ_RZPB01000153.1:0-10075 GCF_003998535.1 Mesorhizobium sp. M7A.F.Ca.AU.002.02.1.1
TTTTGGGTTTGAGGATCGCCGACGCTTCCGTCATGCCATTTTGCCCTCGGGCGAACACAAACATTCCGACGATTATGGTGGCTGAGAAATTGGCCGACACAACCTTGAGAGACGGCAGACGGAGCTAAATCGCTGCCTGCTTTGCTGCTCGGCTAGTCGTCTCGTCGAGACGGCGGATAACGTCGACAAGCGCTTCCTCAGCTCATGTGCTCCTTGGTGCCGCCAGGCAGAACGCCGAACCCGATGTAGATGGCTTTTTTGCGAACGAAGTCTTCGTCCCTGAGCTTGACCGCTCGACCCGGATAGCGTCGAAAAAGACTATGGGATAGGAAAATTTCGAGCGGTCGGTTTCTGCCATTCGGCCATCGTCCGGGACGGCGTGTGTGATGGACGAGCTCAGGTAGCTGGCGATACCTCGCGTCATAGAGCTCTTCGAGATGGCCGATCCTGCCATGAAACCCGGAGGTCGGCGCTGGTCTGGATTGAGCCTGGAAGTCATAAAGCAATTCAGAATTGTAAATCGCTCTTAGTATCTTGGCCGTGATAATGTTAAACTAACCGCGACGGATGTAACAATATATACAACTATATTAACATACAAATCGTTGTTATCTTCACCAGGAAGCGCTAGAGATCAATTGCTAAGACGGAATCACCGCCCAGCCATCGGCTTAGCCTTAGAATGGGACATCATGTCGACTTTCGTTATTATTGGAAGAGACGGCGCGTTGCCCACATCCAAGGAACTGTCGACTTTGAGAGCCGCGGCAAACACTAATCAACTTAAGCGCCCAAAAAGGGGATTGACTATGACCACGCTGCCGAAAATTTCACTTTCGAAATTGAGAGACGATGCAACGCGACGTGACGAGCGCCAGCGCCTGCAAATGGCATGCCAGGAATACGGGTTCTTCTACCTTGTCGAGCACGGCATCCCCGGGGAACAGATCGCGCAAGCCATTGAGGCTTCCCGGCGATTCTTCGCATTGCCACAGTCGGTTAAGGAACGCTACGGGCACGCCTTTCAGGACGTGTACCCCACTGCCGCCCGTGGATACAGTCCTTTACACGGCGAAATGCTACATCCTGAGGCCGGCTTCGATCCAAAGGAGGTATTCGACCTCGGAATTGAGAACGAAGGCGACCGGCGTCCGTTCTCCGGCCGCACGCGCCTTCCGGATGAAGCCTTGGCTCCTGGCTTCGCAAGAAACCTGCTTGCTTTGCAGGCTACCGTGCTCGCCGGGATTGTCCCCCAGATCGGGGATGCGCTGGCGGACCTGATAGGTATGGAAGAGGCATGGTTCCAACGCCATTTCAGCACGCCGACGCTTGGGCAACGCGTGATACGGTATCCAGCTCGCGGCGGCACTTGCGCAAAGCACACGGATCATGGCTTCTTCACGCTGCTGCTGCAAGAGGAACTCCCCCTGCGTTCCTTGCAGGTGTGGTTCCGCGGTCGATGGATGCCGGTGCCGAGCCTGCCCGATAGTCTCGTAGTCAATCTGGGCGACCTCCTTCAGGTCTTGAGCGACGGCCGCTTCAAGAGTACGCCCCACCAGGTCGTGCATAGTGGTCCGACTGATCGAATTTCGCTGCCCTTCTTTATTTATCCCGAGATCGACGCTCGCCTGACTTCGCGACAAGGGCAGCAAGTTAGTGTTGTAGAAATGATGCTGCGCAACGTTGAGTCAATATGGGTGACTGGGAATGGCGCCGGACGCGCGCGCGAACTGCAATGATTGTCTGCTTTTCTAAAGCATGCGCAATTATGGCGCCGACGCGGTGCAGATCTCCGTGGTAAGCTGGAAGAACTCTCGCATCCGCTAGATTGTCCCGCCGTCGCGCGTGTAGCGCGGCGGTCGGAAGCCCGCTTCGGGATGAATGCACCTATGGTGTCAGATTGTTTGCATCGTGTGGTCGCAGGGAAAGATCGCACTAGATCTGCACCGCTGTCGCAAACGTGCTGCGGGAAAACCTGAGGGAACTTGATCCCATGATAACGCTCGCCCAACTCGCGCTTGACGTATCGCGAACCGAGCTCCCGGGAACCAGTTCCAGCGCGACCACGACGCCGTCACAGGCGGAAAGATCTTATAACACCCGGCGGTCGCGTGCTGCACGTCTTGCGGGCCGGTGGCAGTTATCGCAAGCCGTCAACCTTTCAGGCCGAACACCTCGCGCCCTGGAGCCCATTCTCAGCCGGAGCCCGCCCCTCATGGAGATTCGTCTCGCAGGCACTGCCGACCGCGATGCATGGCGGTCCCTTTGGTACGCATATTGCGCCGACCAAGGTCTCAATTCATCAGAACAGGCGACAGATAGGATCTGGCGGCGCATCGAGCGCCCAGACGAACCGATTAACGCGCTGATCGCGGTCTCAGCAACTGGCGTTACCATAGGTTTTGCTACCTTTGTCATTCACCCGTATACTCTTAGCGATCGTCCGGTCTGTTTTCTCGCAGATCTCTATGTCGACGAGTCTTCGCGGCGCCAGGGGATTGGCCAAGCCATGCTCACGAATCTGGCCTCCTACGGTCGCGACCAAGGCTGGCTGAGAATCTATTGGAATACGGACAGATCAAATTATCATGCGCGGGCGCTCTATGACAAGATCGGTAAATTGAGTCCATACCTTACCTACTACTATGACCTGTAGACTTGCTCTGAGGTCGTAACGAAAGCGCATTGACCTGCCCCAGTCTTTTAAACAGTGGCGAGTAGACTAGAGGTGCAGCCATTTATGTTGCGCACATGGGCTTGCAGCGGAATGTATTTTCGGCGCGATGATCCATTGATCAGGCAAGGACCGTGTTCGAGGTAAACTCCGTGCGGTGGTCTGCGACGATCATGCCGGGCTTGCCGCGCTGGGCGATCAGGTCGTCAGTTCGCGAGCAACGCGGCGACCAGAGATCTGTGTCCGGAATCGCGTAAGGCATTCGCGCGTCACGTCGTCGACGAGTTGATCGGCCGCAGGAGAACTGGTCGTACAGCGACCAGCGTGCGTTCGGCTTCGCCTCGACACGGATCGGCCCCGCATGCCGACCGCCGCTCGCCGTCCGCACTTCAACAAGGTAGGCGACATCTCGTCGACCGGCAAGATCTATTCCGGACGTCCGCGCTGTCGTTATGACAAGCCATATTCTAATTTAGATCTCAAAAATCTTCCGGGGAGCAGTGGTCAGTACCTCGACGCCGGAGTCTGTGACACGGAACGTTTCGCTGATGACGTATCCAAAATCCTCCTCGATCCAATTACCTAACATCAGGTGAAAGGTCATGTTTGGTAGCAACTCTGTCATATCGCCATCCTTAAGGCTTGCGGTCGGCTCCAACCAACCAATGCCGTGTGCATAGCCGCAACGCGTCTCCTTTTTGAGGCCCCGCTTCTCGATGCTGCGATTGAAGGCGTTGGCAACATCGCTGCAAGTCGCTCCTGGCCGTATCGCATCAAGAGCGACCTCAAGGCCGGCGACTTGGATCTCATGCACGCGACGTAGACGATCGGAGGGTGAGCCGATCGTGTAAGTGCGCATAAGCCCAGCACAGTAACCATATCGCGCACCGCCGATTTCGAGATTCACCTGCGATCCATAGCGAAAAACGTCCTCGCTCCACGGAATGTGGCACGTTCCCGTTCGCGGTGATGAACACAAACTTATTCCCTCGATCCCGCTTCCTGGCTTACCGTTTGCGCCGCGCACCAACGTTGCCACAATTTCCGCGCACGCGTCTGCTTCACGCACCCCGGGGCGTATTACCTCAGCAGCGCGTCGAATCGCGGCGTCTGAGATTGCCGCCGCCTCCCGCATTACAGCTATCTCGAGATCTGACTTGATGAGCCTTTTCCAAGTGACCGCCTTAGTAGCATCGACGATCGTGGCACCAGGCAGGCGCATCCTAAACTTTTTCGCCGATTGCGATGGAAGGCAGCATAGCTCGATTCCTATGCCTCGACTCGCGAGGCCGACGTCCTCCAAGTAATCGACTACCGCGTCATAGCCATCCTTGTCAGGATTTCCAATATACGCTTCGGGGTATGCGACGATTTTGTCGCGCTCCATAAAACATTGATGAATGGCTGCCGGCGCATCACAGCGGCGCAGAATGAACGTCGGTTCCTCTTCTCGTATCGAAACCACAACGGCCTGAGGAACATAGGCTGATAGCGCGGTGTACCCCGTGAGATAGGTAATGTTATGTTGGTCGGAAACGACGAGCGCGTCGATATCGCACCGACCCATTTCGAACTTCACCGAGCCGAGCCGGCGAAGGTATTCACTTCTAGGGAATGCCTGGGGTCCCTTGGATATATTCATAAGTTTGAACTCCAGCTATGCTTTTGACAACAAGGCGAGCTATTGCGGGTAAGAGTTCTTATGCTGGCGACGGATCACCTCTCAGTTGGGGGGGAGTCGTGGGGCTGCAGATCGCTCCTGTTCGCCCGACGGCGGTGTGATAGACCAAGCGATTAAGTCGACAGCTCGTTGGAGTATCGCTTCGGTCTGAGCAAGGCTGGGTGAAACGGCGACGACATGTCCTATCCAGTCTCGAAAATCGCCTTTCCTGAAGATCGGCGCGTTGGGTTCAACATACAATTTGATTTCAGCGACACCTGGTACCGCGATCGCCTGACTGCCGCCATCGATCCAATCGAGGGTGCCGTCGCAATCAGCAACTAGGAACCGCGCGGCTGCGGTCTGCAAATGCCTTCTGCGCAAATCCCATTCCTCGCCGACGACAAGCTTGATGTGCTCGGTGACCAGATCGACACCGCTCGCCAGTTGGACCAGTTCAGGCTCAAGCGCACCAGCAAGACGCGGATTCACTTCGATTACAACCGGGCCATGATTAGTCAACCGGAGCTCGATGTTCGTTGGCCCCCAATTAAGGCCAAGAGCTTGCAAGCACCTCAGCGAAACATCAACGATACGGTCATGATCGTCTTCCGCAAGCGGGGCCGGGAAGGTCGTTTCACGGAAGACGAAATGCGGTGGGGGGCCGAAATCAACGGCGACAATCCCAATAACCTCATTGCCCATTATCTCCACGCTATAAAAAGGGCCGCGCGCGAATTCCTCAACCAATATCCTCGGCGAAGACGGCCAGATGTGCTTCCCACCCAACAGATAGGTCGTGTGGTCAGCTAACTCATCGGCGTTGCGGCACAATCGGACACCGATGCTACCGCTGCCGATTGCCGGCTTAACAATTACGGGAAAGCCGATCTCCGCGACAGCGCTTTCTACTTCTGCCACATTCAGCGCCATGCGATAAGCGGGTATCGGAACTCCGGCTTCCGCAAGTAGCTGGCGCTGAGAGAATTTGTCACAGCATCGTTCAATCAATTCGGGGTTGGGTCCCGGTAAGTCGAAATGCCGACATAGTTTGCCAACGGTTGCATAGACCGACTCGTCGATGCCCGAGAAGCCCGTGATACCAGCGATGTCATTGGTCTCACGCAGCCTGGAACATTCGCGAATCAAGGTATCAAGATTGGTTGTATCGACACGGATTGCCTCGCTTCTTTCCGCCGCAAGATACTCGTACTGTGTTGGATCAACTGATAGTGTAATTGGATGAAAGCCAAGACGCCGGGCCGCGTGGATGTATCGTATTCCATTACCTCTTGCATGGCCTTCAACCAGGATGAGAGCTTTCCTTGACATTGGCTGTTCTCCACTCTGCGTTTTTGTCGATAGGTCGTTTTGCCATCGTGGACCTCAGACTTAAAGACAACGATCCAAGGCCAAACATTCCGTGAAATTGGTCGCCTCTACCCGCAGCCGCTGGCTGAAGCTGAAGTTGCCTTTGGCGCAGCAAAATCGTCTTCCCAGATCTGGGCAGAACCGATTGGGCTTGATGGCAACTGACCGAATAGTGGCCGAGTGGGATAATGCACTGTATCGCGTACCAGAGTACTGGGGACGAGTACGCCCTTGACCGGGACCCGGCGCCACGAGCTGTCACCGAAAGGCCCTACTAGGGAGTGAGTTTTAGCGCGTTATCGCCGGGAGAGCCCTCGCGAATCGAGAACGTTATCCTTCCATCGTCGTCTATTGCACCCTCGTAGAACATGTGGTCGCAGATAGAATTATCCCGGTGGAAAGTCAGCACTCGCGGCTTGATCTCCACCATCTGATGCTCCTCGATGTATGCGGAGGAGCAAACGATTATTTCGTCCCCGACCTGACAGGTGCGAGCAGCGGCTCCGTTCAGCACGCAGCAACGAGAACCCCGCTCTCCATAAATCACGTAAGTGCTGATTCGAGCGCCCGATGATTTATTCCAGATTTCAACGAATTCCATTGGAAGGATGCCGGCTTCGTCGCAGTGATCTGGATCCAAAGTTATTGAGCCCCGGTAGTTCAAATTCGCGTCGGTCACAGTTATTCCATGAAGCTTGGCGGCAACAAATTTTCTCATCTACATTTCCTCTCGGCGGTGGGACACTGCGTCGACAAGCGATTGCTGTGTCTTGGTTTCAGGATGGATGGATGGACGTTCTGCGATTTGTCGTATTGTGGTTCTTAGGACAAAATTGATTACTCTGGCGTGGCCAGCACGAGACAGTCAGGCGAAGGCTGGTTGTGGTGGGCGGAGGCATTGCCGGCCGGCTGTCCCCCATTGGTAATGCCATCCGATACAGTTCCGACATGTTCCGTTCCTTTAATTAGTTGTGATTTCAGGTGACTGTGCCAATCGGCCCGTTCAACTGGATCGCACACAAAGTTGCAAACCTCGTGCCAAACTGGCTAATCAGGCCGGAAACAGAAATGCGTGATCTCTTTCAGCTATTTAGGTGAGCAGACCACGGATCGGATCAAGAAGGCACGTCGCGGACGCGACAAAATGTTGAGTGTAGGACGGGTTGAGGTGGCGCCCTTCTGCTGGTGGTCGTGCGGCCGATCTGGGCATCGTTGACTTCTGGCGGCGGGGATGTCGAGGACGCTCGGGTATTGGCTGTTCGGATCTTAGACGCGTGCAGCCTCATGCCTCGAATGCGGCCGTTTTACTTGTCCCAGTCGAGGCCTGCCTAAATGTTTGATCTCAGGTTTTGATGGGGCATCCTTATCTTCCGAATCAAAGGATGCACTATGGGCCAGGTTCTTCATGGGAGCGCCACGACGACAGAGGCGGTCCGTCGGGCGCCCGCTGATCAAGGGTTTGTTTTCAGCGATGGGATGGTCGCGGGGCTTACGCTCCTAAGGACGACCTTAAGAGCCCAGCCTCGCTACCGTGCCATGATCGCGCAAGGCGGCCCTCGCCGGAGGCGTACCCGAGGATCGCCCCTGACCAACAAGGAAAAGCCGGATCGACGCGGTCATGTATCCTCTAAGAGTTGTCATGACGCTTACCTCCTTCAGGTTGTGTGCGTCAAGTTCTGCAAAATGGGGCGGCCACGATGCTGGTCATGCGGCTTGGCGTAGAGCGAGCTTCTTGTGCTCGCGCAGATCGTCCATGTTGATGTAGCGGTTGGCCTCCATCCAGTTCTCGTTGGTCTCGCAGCCAGCGCCCTGACGAGGCGCAGGCAGCTTTCATTGGGGAAGATGCGCATGACATTGGTGCGCCGGCGGATTTCCTCATTGTGCCGTTCAAGCATGTTGGTGCTCTTGAGATGCTTGTGATGCTGGCGCGGCAGGCAAAAGAAGGTCAGCGTGCGCTCGATGGTCTCCTCCACCCAACTCGTCAGTCGCGGATAGCGGCCCGACCATTTGGACAGCCATGCGGCGAGATCGGCCTTGGCCTCGGCGAGATCGCGCCGGTCATTAGAGCCAGCGCAAGTCCTGCAGGCAGTCGGCGCCGTGCTTTCTCGGCAGGTGATCGAGCGCGTTCCTGAGGAAGTGGACGTAGCAGCGCTGCCAGGCGGCTTCGGGGATCACCTCGCCGATCGCCGCGACCAGGCCGGCATGATTGGCGGAGACAACCAGCTCGACGCCCTTGGGGCTGCGCGCCTTCAGCGCGACGAGGAAATCCCTCCAGGCCGAGCGGCTTTCGCGATTGGCCATCTCGACGGCCAGGATCTGGCGCCGGCCGTCCCAGTCGATGCCGACAGCGATCAGCACCGCCTGGCTCATGACGACGCCGGCCTCACGCACCTTCTCTTAGCGCGCATCGAGGATGAGGTAAGGAAACGGCTCTTGAAGGGGGCGCCTGGCAAAGGCAGCGAGGCTCTCGTCCAGCCGCTTGTTGATGGCCGAGATCGACGAGGCCGAGAACGCATGGCCGCACAGCTCTTCCGTGATCGCCTTGACCTTGCGGGTCGACACGCCCTGCACATACATCTCCGCAAGCGTCGCCACCAAGGCCCGCTCCGAACGCTGGTAACGCTCGAGAAGCTCGGTCGAGAAGCGGCCGGCCCGGTCCTGCGGAACCCGCAGCTCAAGCTTGCCGACCCGCGTGACAAGGGTGCGGCCGTAATAACCCGAGCGGTAGCCGAGCCGCTCAGGTGTGCGCTCGCTCTTCGAAGCCCCCAGCGCCTCGTCCATCTCGGCCTCGAGTACCTCCTGCATCACCGCACGGATCACTTCGTGAAGTCCGTCCGGGTCCGAAAGCAGAATGTCTTTGATGGCAGCGCTGCCGGTCTTACTTTCAATCTTGGTCATGGTGGCGTTCCTTCGCGGGAATCGGTGACGTGAACAATCACCAGCCTGCCATGACCGCCCTCTCTCAGCGAATTTGCAGAACTGTCAGCACACACCCTCCTTCATCACAAACCCAACCGAACAACTGGGCAGGTGTTCCAAAAAACGCCGAGTTCCAATAAGGACTCAGGTCCTGGTCCGCTATTGTCACCCCTTCCAAGTCGATGTGTTCGTCACAAATCTTGCGCAATTGAGAAAGGTCGCCCGGGCGTACAACTCTGATTTCCACAGTATTCTCCTGCTTCTCGTTCCGGCACACGTCAGGGGATTTGCTTGCGCAGTTGCCTGATGTGGCAGGTGAGCCAGCCCGCATATTGGCCGTCGTATTGTGGGCCGCGACGCTCACATGTGCGCACCCGATGAAGTGTAGATGTGTTTGTTTCAGGCAATGAGGCGCGTCTTGTGAGCACCGCCACGGTGGACCTGAAATCGCCTCACAGACGCTTGCCCACTGAACACGTCCCCGCCATGACCGGGGACGTGTTAAGGCACATTGCCTTCAGCCTCTGCAGAGGTCAGCGGTCTTGCTGCCGTCCGCAGGTTGTCTTTGCCGTAGCCGTATTTGCCGAATACTGCCATCATTTCGCCAGAGCCAACATAGTCCTGCATACGGCATTGAACGCGTCGACCGCAGCCTGCTCGTTGAGCTCGAAGGCGATAGCAGGATAGTTGGCTGGCGCGATGAACGAATCGGCCAGCTCAAGGCTGTGGTCCTTCTTAACAAGTCCAGTCGCTGTAAAGTAGTCGAGGGCACCGGCGGCGGCGCGACAGCCTGTCCGCCGGCGGTCCGGCGACCTGCATGATTTTGTCGTCGGCGATGCCTGACTTTTTCGCGTCCTGGACCGCGGTGTAGCCTGTATCACTGACGAAGGTGAGTCCCTTGTCACGCACATCCTCATAAGAATGCAGCCCTTCCGGGTTGCCCTTAGGCACCAGCAGTGCGCCTCTCTCCGTAGCGATCGGTTCGCTGAACAGCACGTTGCGGCAGCGCTCCGGCTTGATCCACATGCCGGCCGTGATGAAGTCGAAGCGGCTAGCCTGCAGGCCGGGGACAAGTGAGCCCCATTCGGTTACGACCGGCTCGATTCTATTCTCGTGTTTTTGCGCGACGCACGCAAATGCCAGACAATCCGATCCCCAAATTAATTCCCAGCACCGCAGGTTATTTGGTGTCCGCTTTTTCAACGAGACGCTCCATGAGCGTGCTGTAGGCGACAAAACCGGTGTGAGACCAGAAGGTCTTGCGGCCAGGATTGGTCTCCAGCACGTCGAGGAAAATCCTTGATTTGTTGTGGAAACGAGACCGAATAAGCAGCTCAAGGGTCCTGCAGCCAATCTCCGAACGTCGGTGTTGGCAGCTGACGTAGAATTGCCTCAAAAAGACGCGTTGCCCACTCGGCTCCGCATTGTCTGGCTCCAAACGATGAGTGGCG
>NZ_RZPB01000154.1:0-10043 GCF_003998535.1 Mesorhizobium sp. M7A.F.Ca.AU.002.02.1.1
CTCCTATTATGTGGTCGGCCTTGTCGGCTATGTCGCCAAGGGCGCCTCGATCTTCGGCCATGCCTTCGCGCCGGAGATCATTACCGCTGCTTCGGTGCCTGTCGCCATCCTGCTGGTCTGGTGGGGCGTGCGCCGCGTGCGCCGGATGCACTCCGAACCCGGCAAGCCGCCCGGCGAATAGCAGCGGCAGATTGCCGCTGCGTAAGCCTGTCTCCGCCTTGAAGTTGGATTCGCCGCCATTACAGGATTTGCACCCAACGCGCTTCACTGGTAAAAGATTTTGACCAGTCAAGCGAAATGAGGCTGCTGATGTCCGGCCTGGCCATGCCGAAACCAGACGATGCCACGATGCGCCGGCGCGACGAGATCGTCGCCGACATGCGCATCATCGTGCCGGGTGAGGGCGTCGTCGACGCCGCCAATTCCATGCGCGCCTTCGAGAGCGACGGCTTGACCGCCTATCGGCAGCTGCCGCTGGTCGTCGTGCTGCCGCAAACGGTGGCGCAGGTTTCGCGCGTGCTGAAATACTGCAACGACCGCAACATCCGCGTCGTGCCGCGCGGCTCCGGCACCTCGCTGTCGGGCGGGGCGCTGCCGCTCGAGGACGCGGTGCTGCTGGTCATGAGCCGTTTCAACCGTATCCTCGGGATCGATTTTCCCAATCGCGTCGTCGTTGCCCAGCCGGGCGTCACCAATCTCGGCATCACCACCGCCGTCGAGCAGGAGGGCTTTTACTACGCCCCCGATCCATCCTCCCAGATCGCCTGCTCGATCGGCGGCAATGTCGCGGAGAATTCCGGCGGCGTGCACTGCCTGAAATACGGCCTCACAGCCAACAATGTGCTCGGCATCGAGATGGTGCTGATGAATGGCGAGGTGGTGCGGCTGGGCGGCAGTCACCTCGATGCGGAAGGCTACGACCTGCTCGGCGTCATGACCGGGTCCGAAGGGCTGCTCGGCGTCGTCACCGAGGTCACCGTGCGCATCCTGAAGAAGCCGGAGACGGCACGTGCACTGCTGATCGGCTTCCCGACCAGCGAGCAGGGCGGCCAGTGCGTTGCCGACATCATCGGCGCCGGCATCATCCCGGGCGGCATGGAGATGATGGACCGGCCGGCGATCCATGCGGCGGAAGATTTCGTTCATGCCGGCTATCCCCTCGATGTCGAGGCGCTGCTGATCGTCGAGCTCGACGGGCCGGGCGTCGAGGTCGATCATCTGATCGGGCTGGTCGAGGCGATCGCCTACAAGAACGGCTCGACCACCTGCCGCATTTCGCAGTCCGAACAGGAACGGCTGAGCTTCTGGGCCGGCCGCAAGGCGGCGTTTCCGGCCGTCGGCCGCATCTCGCCCGACTACTACTGCATGGACGGCACCATCCCGCGCAAGGAGCTGCCGCGCGTGCTCGCCGGCATGCGCGAGCTGTCGGAAAAATACGGTCTCGGCGTCGCCAATGTCTTTCATGCCGGTGACGGCAATCTGCATCCGCTGATCCTCTACGACGCCAACGTACCGGGCGAACTCGACAAGGCCGAAAGTTTCGGCGCCGATATATTGCGGCTCTGCGTCAAGGTCGGCGGCGTCTTGACCGGCGAACACGGTGTGGGCGTGGAAAAACGCGACCTGATGCCGGAAATGTTCACCCAGATCGATCTCGACCAGCAGATGCGCGTCAAATGTGCCTTCGATCCCAACCATCTGCTCAACCCGGGAAAAGTATTTCCGCAGCTGCGGCGATGCGCCGAGCTTGGGCGGATGCATGTGCACCGCGGGCAGGTGGCGTTTCCGGACATTCCGAGGTTTTGAGGGTGATGACGGCGCGTGAACACCCCCCTCTGTCCTGCCGGACATCTCCCCCTCAAGGGGGGAGATTGGCAGCTTGCGCGCCTCGCCCTTCCGTCATCATTGAAGATTGGCGAAGCCATATGCGACATCTGATCTCCCCCCTTGAGGGGGAGATGTCCGGCAGGACAGAGGGGGGCGCCAGGGAACTCGGCATATCCGAACTCGCATCTGGCGCGGTCTCTTCATGACCACCTTCACCCCGACCACCCCATCCGAAGTCCTCTCCACCATAGCCTGGGCCGTGGCGGAAGAGGCGCCGCTCGAACTCCTTGGCCATGGCTCCAAGCGTGGCATCGGCCGGCCGCTGCAAACCGAACACACGCTCGACCTGTCGAAATTATCTGACGTCACGCTCTATGAACCGGCTGAACTGGTGCTGTCGGCCAAGGCAGGCACACCGTTGGCCGAGATCGAAAAACTGCTGGCGGAAAACGGCCAGCAGCTCGCTTTCGAGCCGATGGATTACGGCCCGCTGCTTGGTGGCGAACCGGGCAAAGGTACGATCGGCGGTGTGCTCGGCGCTAACCTCTCCGGTCCGCGCCGGCTCAAGGCGGGGGCCGCGCGCGACCATGTCCTGGGCATCAATGTGGTGTCCGGTCGTGGCGAGGCCTTCAAGTCGGGCGGTCGCGTGGTCAAGAACGTCACCGGCTATGACATGTCGAAGCTGATGGCCAACAGCTGGGGCACGCTGGCCGTCTTCACCGACGTCACCTTCAAGGTGCTGCCGGCAGCCGAGACCGAAGTCACGCTCGCCATCCGTAGCCTGCTCGACGATGCCGCGGCCGCCGCCATGGCCCTGGCGCTTGGCTCGAGTGCTGAAGTGTCGAGTGCCGCCCACCTGCCGGAGCGGATCGCCGCGCGCGTCGCCAGCGGCAGTCTCGGCAGCGAGGCTGCCACGCTGCTGCGCGTCGAGGGTTTCGGCCCGTCGGTCGCCTACCGCATCGCCGCGCTGAAAACGCTGCTCGGCAATGCCGGCCCGCTGGAGGAGATTGGCGGCGAGGTTTCACGGCTGATCTGGCGCGACGTTCGCGATTGCAGGCCTTTCGCCGACGGCAGCGAGAAGCCGGTCTGGCGCATCTCGATGACGCCTTCTCAGAGCCACCAGATGGTCCTGACGCTGCGCATGCAGGCCGCCGTCAGCGCCTTTTATGACTGGCAGGGCGGACTGGTTTGGCTGCGCATGGAACAGGGCGATCCGGAAGCCGCTCTGCTGCGCGGGCTGTTGAGGAAACATGGCGGCGGCCATGCGACGCTGGTGCGCGCCGCACCCTCGCATCGCGCCGCTCTACCGGTGTTCGAGCCGCAGCCGCCCGCTCTTGCTGCACTATCGGTCCGCCTGAAACAGGAATTCGACCCCAAGAATATCTTCAATCCCGGCCGCATGGCCTAGGACATCAGCGATGCAGACCAATTTTTCGCTTGCCCAGCTTGCCGATCCGCATGTCGCGGAATCGGAAAAGATCCTGCGCAAATGCGTGCATTGCGGCTTCTGCACCGCGACGTGCCCGACCTATGTGACACTCGGCAACGAGCTCGATTCACCGCGCGGGCGCATCTACCTGATCAAGGACATGCTGGAAAAAGGCCGTCCGGCCGACAAGCAGATCGTCACCCATATCGATCGCTGCCTGTCGTGCCTTGCCTGCATGAGCACCTGCCCGTCGGGCGTCAACTACATGCATCTGGTCGACCATGCCCGCGCCCATATCCAGGAGACCTACAAGCGGCCACTGCTCGACCGCCTGACCCGCGCCATGCTGGCCTTCGTACTGCCCTATCCCCAGCGCTTTCGCGCCGCGCTCAAGCTGGCGAAGCTGGGCAAGCCGTTCATAGGCTTGTTCGACAAGGTTCCGGCGCTGAAGCCGCTCAGTGCGATGCTCAAGCTTGCGCCGGCGTCGATCCCGGCAGCTTCGCCGATAGGCTCGCCGGGCATCCATGTCGGGCAGGGGACCAAAAGAGGTCGTGTCGCCATCCTCACCGGCTGCGCGCAATCGGTGCTCGATCCCGCCATCAACGAGGCGACGATTTCGCTGCTGACGCGGCTCGGCGTCGAGGTCTTGGTGCCGCCGGGCGAAGGCTGTTGTGGTGCGCTGGTCCATCATATGGGGCGCGAACAGGCCGCGCTTGCCTCGGCGAGGCAGAATGTCGACGCCTGGACACGCGCCCTCGACCAGGGCGGGCTCGATGCCATCGTCATCACCGCCTCGGGCTGCGGCACGACGATCAAGGACTACGGTTTCATGCTGCGGCTCGACCCGGCCTATGCCGACAAGGCCGCACGCGTCTCGGCACTGGCCAAGGACGTTACCGAATATCTCTCGACCCTCGACCTGCCCGAACCGGTTCGCAAGCCGGGCACTGTCGTTGCCTATCACTCGGCCTGCTCGATGCAGCACGGCCAGAAGATCACCCGCCAGCCGAAAGAACTGCTGGCCAAGGCCGGCTTCATCGTGCGCGAGCCGCGCGAAGGGCATCTCTGCTGCGGCTCTGCCGGCACCTACAACATCCTGCAGCCCGAGATCTCGGCCAAACTGCGCGACCGCAAGGTGAAAAACATCGAGGCGACGGGGGCCTCGATCGTCGCCACCGGCAACATAGGCTGCATCACGCAAATCGCTTCCGCCGCGAAGATGCCGGTGGTGCACACGATAAAGCTGCTCGACTGGGCCTATGGTGGGCCGAAGCCGGAAGGTGTTCTGGAAGAAAGCCTGATCGCTGCGGAATAGGTCGCCCTGTCCTTACTCCGCCGCAAGCCTGTCGGCCGTACCGTAGGTCGCCTCATAAAGCGCGCGCTGGCGGCTGAGCGCGACCATGGTGTTGCGCAGCAGGATGGCGACCGTGATCGGGCCGACGCCGCCCGGCACCGGGGTGATCCAGGAGGCGACCTCGCGCACGCTTTCAGTGTCGACGTCGCCGACGATGCGGCTGGAGCCGTCGGGGGCGATTTCGGAATTGATGCCGATGTCGATGACGGCAGCGCCCGGCTTGACCATGTCGGCCTTGATCAGCCGCGGCTTGCCGACGGCAACGAACAGCGCATCGGCGCGCCTTGCATGGGCGGCGACCGATCGCGTCATGTGGTGGCAGACCGTCACCGTCGCGCCTTCGCTCATCAACAGGAAGGCGATCGGCTTGCCGACGATTTCCGAATGGCCGACGATGACGACTTCCAGTCCCTTGAGGTCGAGGCCGGTCTCCTTCAGCAGCTCGACCGAGGCGGCCGCCGTGCAAGGCGCGAGATCGAGCTGGTTGTAGACGATGTTGCCGATCGAGGCCGGATGCATGCCTTCGACATCCTTCAGCGGATGCACCGCCGCTTGCAGCGTCTTGATGGGGATATGCGCTGGCACGGGCCGCTGGATGATGATGCCGGTAACGCGCGGATCGGCATTCAGGCCGTGGATCGCAGCTTCCAACTCGCCTGCTGTGATGGTGGCGGGAAAGCGCCGTTCCTCGAAATCGATGCCGGCGAGCTCAGCCTTGGCGCGCTGGTTGCGCACATAGACGTCCACCGCATCGGTGTCGCCGACGGTGATCGAGATCAGCTTGGGCGGAAAACCCTCGGCTTTGGCGATCGCTGCGTCCTCGGCAACGGCGGCGATGATGCGCTGGGCGACCGGGCCGCCCTTGAGATAACGGCTGTCTTCGGACAGAGGCATGGGTGAACTCTTTTGTGGAACTTGCCACCGAGATAGCAAAAGAATGCGGCAAAGGGCAGCATGAAAGCGAACCGCTATGCCCGTTGCGCGACGCGTGGGTGGCCTTTTGCCCTCGATTTCTGCTCAAAACGGAAAGGGCAGCGCGGTTTCCCGTGCTGCCCTTCCTGACCGGCCGCATCCCCATACGGCCCGTCCCCCGTATCCCTAAACTGGCCTCGAAACGCGGACTGCTTTGCCGGCCAGGTGATTCGCAAGGACTATTATATCACCTCGACCGTGGTTCCGACATTGACCCGCTCATAGAGATCGACGACGTCCTCGTTGCGCATGCGGATGCAGCCCGACGACACCGCGCCGCCGATCGTCCACGGCTGGTTGGTGCCATGGATGCGGTATTCGGTGGTGCCGAGGTAGAGCGCACGGGCACCAAGCGGGTTCTCCATGCCGCCGGCAAGATAGGTCGGCAAATAGCGGCCCTTGGCGGCTTCGCGCTTGATCATCTGCGCCGGCGGGCGCCAGTCCGGCCACTCGCGCTTGTTGGTGATCTTGTGCGTACCCGACCATTCGAAGCCCGGCTTGCCGGTGCCGACGCCATAGCGCCTTGCCTTGCCGTTCTTCTCGACCAGGAAGAGGAAATTCTGCGTGGTGTCGATGACGATCGTGCCCGGCTTCTGGCCTCCGTCATAGTCGACTTCCTGCGGCAGGTAGATCGGGTTGATCTGGGGACGCGCGACCATGCGCTTGGCCGGCGGCTGCACCGCCGCCGTCTGCACCCGGTCGGGCTGCGCCGGGCGCAGGCGTCGCTGCTGCTGCACCACCTGCCGGTTCTGGCGCACGATGCCGGGCGCATGGCCAAGCTGCAGCACCCAGGGTGCGGAAAGGTCGGGGCTCACCATCACCGGCGGCCTGTCGGCATAGCGGTCGCCGGCGGTTGAGGGTGTGACGCCGGCGGCAAACACAGCCACGGCGCCGAGCACGGGAAACAACACTGTCTTCATCGTAACGCACCTTGATCGTCTGATACAAACGGGTGGAAACGTCCTCCCGGTTCGGCGATCATTGGCGCGCAAGCAGCAACCGAAACATGAATCGGAATGCGTAAAATGCGGCTTTGTCAGTAAACCTTTTGGTGTGGTTACCGCCGGGTTCACGAATCTGGTAAAGCCGCAGTAAATGCCGCGCAAAGCGCGTTAACGAACGGATTTTGGCCTATGGACAAGGAACACACCGGCCTGCTCGCCGGCCCCGACGGTGTCGCGCGCTGCTTCTGGCACGGCAATCTGCCCGACTATCTGCACTATCACGATCATGAATGGGGCCGGCCTGTGGCCGACGACCGCAGGCTGTTCGAAAAGATCTGCCTGGAAGGCTTTCAGTCGGGCCTGTCGTGGCTGACCATACTGCGCAAGCGGGAGAATTTTCGCGAAGCCTTCGCCAATTTCGAATTCGACAAGGTAGCAAGCTTCACCGACAAGGATGTCGAGCGCCTGCTCGGCAATGCCGGCATCATCCGCCATCGCGGCAAGATCGTCTCGACCATCAACAACGCCAGGCGCGCCCGCGAAATGGTGGACGAATTCGGCTCACTGGCCGCCTGGTTCTGGAAGTTCGAACCCGGCAAGGACGAGCGGCCGCAAATCGTCGACCTCGCCCATCTGCGCGCGAACCCGACAACGGCCGTCTCGGTGCGGATCTCGAAGGAGCTGAAGAAGCGCGGCTGGAGCTTTGTCGGCCCGACCACGGTCTACGCCTTCATGCAGGCCATGGGCCTGGTCAACGACCACCTCGAGGGCTGCGCCTGCCGCCAAGAGGTCGAGAAGCAGCGGAAGGCTTTCAGGCGGCCGAAATAGGCTCAGGTGCCGTTGGCGCTGGCCAGCACCAGGCCGGCGACGATCGCCACCACCGTGGCCAGGGTCGGATAGATCACCAGCAGGCCGGTCATCAACGCGTCGCGCATGGATGGTCCCTTGCCGGTGTCGGCGGGTACTTCGAACGGTCCGGCAGCCTGGCTGACCATTTTCGGGACGTTGATGTCGGCCGGGCGCAAGCGTGCGGACAATCCGGCATCGCTGTCGATGGCATGGAATCTTGCTGTGCTGGTCATGGCCGCGAACCCCTCATTCCCGCGCTTTATCGGCGGCGATTGTGTCGGCACGATGCCGCACGCATGGCGGGATTGTTTCATTTGCGGTCCGGATTGGTTTCAAGGAGGTGCGGCGTCGCCTTCTCTCATCGGCAGCGCCAGAGGTCTGACCCTTGCCGCATCCGACCTCTTCGGTTAGGACACCCGCGTTGCGAAAATCGCAACATTGCCGACCTGCAAGCATCATAAAACGCCGAGCAAACACCCCATGGCCGATAAATCGGAAAAGACGAAAGCGCGACTGCCGCGCGGCTTTGCCGACCGCAGCGCCGAGGACATCCGCGCCGTCGAGAAGATGATGGCGACGATCCGCTCGGTCTATGAGCTTTACGGCTTCGAACCGGCAGACCAGCCGCTGATCGAATACACCGATGCGCTCGGAAAATTCCTCCCCGACCAGGACCGGCCGAACGAAGGCGTGTTCTCCTTCCAGGATGACGACGACCAGTGGCTGTCGCTGCGCTACGACCTGACCGCGCCGACGGCGCGTTATGTCGCCGAGAATTACGAGCGGCTGCCAAAACCTTACCGCAGCTATCGCTCAGGCTGGGTGTTCCGCAACGAGAAGCCCGGCCCCGGCCGCTTCCGCCAGTTCATGCAGTTCGATGCCGACACGATCGGCACGCCGGGTGTGGCCGCCGACGCCGAAATGGCCATGATGATGGCCGACGTCATGGAAGCGCTGGGCATCAAGCGCGGCGACTACGTCATCCGCGTCAACAACCGCAAGGTGCTGGATGGCGTGCTGGAGGCGATCGGCCTTGGCGGCGAGGAGAATGCCGGCCGCCGGCTGACGGTGCTGCGTGCGATCGACAAGCTCGACAAGCTCGGGCCGGAAGGCGTGAAGCTTTTGCTTGGCCCGGGCCGCTGGGACGGCGGCAAGGAGGGCGAAGGCGACTTCGCCAAGGGCGCCGGGTTGAACAACGGGCAAGCCGAGGCGGTTCTTCTCGCGACTGCGAGGACTATACAGGCCGGCCAGGATTCCATGGTCAGTTCGAACGCGATCTACCAGGAAGGCGTCGGCGAACTCGCCACGATTGAAGCGCTGGTCAGGGCGGCCGGATATGACGAAGACCGGATTGCCATGGACCGCTCGGTCGTGCGCGGCCTCGAATACTACACCGGCCCTGTCTTCGAAGCCGAGCTTCTGGCCGAAATCCCCAACGAAGACGGCCAGATCGTGCGCTTCGGTTCGGTCGGTGGCGGCGGGCGCTATGATGGCCTCGTCTCGCGCTTCCGTGGCGAGCCGGTGCCGGCAACCGGTTTTTCCATCGGCGTCTCCAGGCTGATGACCGCGCTGAAGAACCTCGGCAAGCTTGATGCCTCGGACGTGATTGCGCCGGTCGTCGTGCTGGTGATGGACAAGGACACCGACAGCCTCGGCCGCTACCAGAAGATGGTGGCGGAGCTGCGCGCCGCCGGCATCCGTTCCGAAATGTATCTCGGCGGCGCCGGCATGAAGGCGCAGCTCAAATATGCCGACCGTCGCGGCTGTCCGGTCGCCATCATCCAGGGCGGCGACGAGCGCGCCAAGGGCGAGCTGCAGATCAAGGACCTGATCGAAGGCGCGCGCATGTCGGCCGAAATATCAGACAACGCCGAATGGCGCGCGGCGCGCCCGGCACAGGTGACTGTGGCGGAGGGCGAGCTGGTCGTCGAGGTGAGGAAGATATTGGCGGCGCAGGCTGAGGAGAGGGCGCGTGGCAAGTAGAGGCCGCGTTGGCGCCTCTGGTTTGGGACCAGAGGGTCGTGCAGCACTGAGGTCAGCAAGTTGACCTCCCGCACCCCCGCCATCTCCACCGACATCACCAACCTCTTCGCCACGCGCAACACGCACGCCGTCGAGGTCGCCATATTGCAGCCGGCGGACCCGTTCCTCGACATGGCCGGCGAGGATTTGCGCCGCCGGATCTTCCTCACCGAAAGCGAAACGGGGCAGACGCTCTGCCTGCGGCCGGAATTCACCATTCCGGTCTGCCTCGACCACATAAGTTCGCAGGCCGGCACGCCGCGCCGTTATTCCTATCTGGGCGAGGTGTTTCGCCAGCGCCGCGAAGGCGGCAACGAGTTCTTCCAGGCCGGCATCGAGGATCTCGGCGACCGCGATACCGCGCAAGCGGATGCCCGCTCGGTGGCCGACGCGCATGCGCTGCTGTCGCTGGTGCTGCCTGGCCAGGCATTGGCGATCACGCTTGGCGACCAGACCATTTTCGAGGCGGTGCTGGCCGCCCTTGGCCTGCCGCGCGGCTGGCGCATGCGTCTTGCCCGCGCGTTCGGCTCGTCGCCGATGCTTGAGGCGGCACTCGCCGATCTTGCCAACCCGCCGCGCAACAGCCAGCTCTCGGGTCCGGTCGCCGCTCTGGTCCTCGACGGTGATCTGGACGGTCTTTCCGCCC
>NZ_RZPB01000155.1:0-10025 GCF_003998535.1 Mesorhizobium sp. M7A.F.Ca.AU.002.02.1.1
CATTGGTGGACTCCGTCGGAGAAAGGGGGGTTGGGACGGCGCTGTCGAGCTCGCGTGACCAGTCAATGGCATTGATGAAGACGCCGAGCGGATTCTTGCGCAGCTGATCCGTATTGCTTGGCGAGCGAATCACGATCGTGAGGATCGCAGTCCAGCGCATCGTGCTGGCAAGGCTTCCGCGCTCAAACACCTGCTCGGTCCATTTGACCTGGAATGAACTTTCGGAGGCTCTGACCACGCTGGTGACCTGTACCGAAACACTGCGCGTTCCGATCTGACCGAAGGGGTCGTTCGCCTTGGCGTATTCGTTGAGGAAGAGCGCTGCGCGATCGCTAGCAAAGTCGTACGCTGCCAACCAGTTCTGCCGTACCAAAACCGGATCGGTGGAAACGGAACGGACATTCTGGATGAAGCGGCCGAGATGCCAGGCGATCTGAGCATCCGAGGGCTCATAATTCCGGATCGCCGGCGCGACGGCGCGCGTCTCGCCGAAGCCATCGACCTCGACGACATAAGGCACGACACGGCTTTGCATCGACTGCCATACGAGTCCGCCGGAAAGCCCGGTCGCCAAGGCCAGGCAGCCAAGGGCCATGATCCGCCAGTTCCTGGCCTGCAGTCGAGATGAGCCGATGCGCTCGTCCCACAGCTGGGCGGCTTTTTGATACGGCGTGACCGGTTCGGGTGTTTTGCCGTAACGGTGCACGGGTCGCTTGAAGAGCATCTAGTCATCCTTGTCGTTGAGAGAGGGGGTGGCGCTGCCTCCCGGCCGGTCTCCGTCTCGGACAGCTTGCATGGCAGCGTGGCGATTTGCACGGGCGGTCTGTTCAGAACGTAGGCGCCTTGCCCACGTCGGCGCCGAAACAGTGGCCGAACCGGCAGAGCGTTCGGTCATTGGCGCTGTCGGCGTGCCGCCGGTCGCGGTCCACGCGGCATCGCGCCCGGCATCGGCGTTGCGCCCAACACTTGCAGTGGCGGATCGCGCTATGCGTATAGCGGCGCCGCCAGCTGCACTGGTTACACCATGCATTCCAGCAGCCACACCGGAGAGGCCAGCGTCGGGCGAGGTTGCGCGCCCGATCTGCCATGACGTGGAAGCAGCCGATCCCATTGTTGTGCCGGCTCGGATGGCGGCGACACCGCCGCTGGTTGCCATACGCGCGCCAGCAAATGCTGTGCCTCCAGCAACGAGTGATACACCCGCTGCCGCCGCGGTCGTGCCGAGGGCGGCGCCCGCCCCAAGCTGCGGTGCGCCTGAGACAAGACCCGACGCGATCCCCGGCCCAAAAATGCCAAGGCCAAGCAATGCCAGTGCGCCCAGTACCTGGGACATGGCACCGGCAAGATCCGGCTCCTTGCCTTGCAATGCGGAAGCGAACTCCCCGAAGAGCGTGGAGCCGATACCGACAATGACGGCGAGCACCATCACCTTGATGCCTGACGAGATAACATGGCCGAGCACGCGTTCGGCCAGGAACGCTGAACGGTTCCAAAGTGCGAATGGAACCAAAACAAAACCTGCCAGCGTGGTGAGCTTGAACTCAAGGATGGTGATGAAAAGCTGGATGGAAAGGATGAAGAAGGCGATGATGACCAGGAACCAGGCCATCAGCAGCACGAAGATGGTCAGTGCGTTGCCGAAGATTTCCGGGAAGCCCAGGAGCTGACTGGCTTGGTCAAGCATTGGCCAAGCACCTTCGAAACCGGTCGCGGCAATGCGGCCCGGGCGCAAGAGATTGTCTGCCGACAGATTGCCGGCCGACGCCTTAATCCCGAGACCGGCAAAAGAACGATAAACGATATCGGCGAGGTTCTTGAAATTGTTCAGAATGAAGGCGAAGACGCCAACATAGAGCACCTTGCGGACAAGCCGGCCGAGAACGCTGGTTTCGTCGCCGAGCGCCCACGCCAGGCCGGCAAGTGTGATGTCAATGCCGATCAGAATGGTAGTGAGGAAGGCGAGGTCGCCCGATAGCAGACCGAACCCGCTGTCGATGTAGCGGATGAAGGTCTCCATGAAGCGATCGATGACGCCAAGGTCGTTCATGCCGCTGCCTTTCTCGTCGTGATGAACTCGTGATTAATTGCCGGGATAAGCCGAGCCGGTACCCAAGAATCGCTTCGTCATCTCGCGGGCGGCTTCGTCTGACTGGGCCTTGCGGGCGGCATCCTCGGCCTCAGCTCGAAACTGCGTTGCGAGCAGCGTCTGGATCTGCATCTGCTGTTTTGTCGAAAGCGCCATCAGCTGGTTGGTGGCCTGGCTTGCCTGAAGCGCACCGGCCGCCCCTTGGCTGCGGTTGACGAGATCGGCGAGCAGATCGCCGTCGGCGCGGACGTTCTCGACGATTTGCGACTGGACACCCATGGTCTGGCGGAACGCCTGCATGGCGGTTTGCCAACGCTCCCGCGCAGCACTCGCCACATCGCTGACTTTGATCGTGGCGTCGTAGCTTTCCGGATATTGGCTGCGCCACTGGTCTTGAAGCTTGCCCAGATCAAAGCTGAGGCCACTCGCCTGGTCCATCAAGCCGTCGATGCGATGGAGCGAACCGGTGAGTTGGCCAACGGAAGAGAAATCCAGACGCTGAAGATTGCGCGCCATGTTCTGCAGCATGGTCGCCTGATTCTGCAGCGACTGGATCTGGTTGTTGATCTGCTCCAATGCGCGCGCGGCCGTCAGCACGTTCTGCGCATAATTGGACGGATCGAACACGATAAGGGCGTAGGCGGGCTGCACATAGTCGGCCATAGGCTTGGCGATCAGGGAAACGGTGATCAGGCCGGAGAGAAGGCGTCGCCGCATCATGAGAATTGCTCCTTGTCTGGTTGAGGGAATTGCTTGAGAAGTTCGCCGGCCCAATCGAGGCCGCGCGCGATCAGGAACTGCGAGGCAAAGCTGCCTTGCCCGTCTTCGGACATGATCCTGTCGATCAGAGTCTGCGTGGCCGGATCGGAAGCACCGCAAAGCGCAAGAGCGATGGGGCCAAGCTCGAGCTCGAACAGACGGTTGCCGCGGCGCGATTGCAGATAATACTGACGCTTCGGCGTGGCGCGGGCGATCAATTCGATCTGCCGCTCGCTTAAACCGAAGCGCTCGTAGGCTGTGCGCGCCTGGGGTTCCACGGCACGATCATTGGGAAGGAAAATGCGCTGCGGGCAGCTTTCGATGATTGCCGGCGCTATGCCAGAGCCCGCGATATCAGCCAGCGACTGCGTAGCGAAGACAACCGACACGTTCTTCTTTCGCAGCACCTTCAGCCATTCGCGGATGCGGGCGGCGAACAGCGGATTGTCGAGATAGACCCACGCCTCGTCGAGCATGATCAGCGTGGGCCGTCCGTCGAACCGTTCCTCAAGTCGCTGGAACAGATAGGTAAGCACCGGCAGCAAAGCGCTTTGGCTGTGCATTAACTCCTCGGTCTCGAAACACTGCACATCCGACAAGGCCAGCCCATCATGATCGGCATCGAGCAGGCGGCCGAAGGGACCGTCGAGCGTGTAGGGCATCAATGCGGTCTTCAGCGCATTGGATTGAAGCAGGACCGAAAGACCGGTCAGTGTGCGTTCCTGCGCCGGCGCGGTGGCAAGGCTGGCCAGCGCTGACCAAATAGCCTCCTTCACCTCCGGCGTGACGGTGACGTTCTCGTGGGCAACAAGGCTGGCGATCCATTCGGCCGCCCAGCTTCGGCTAGCCTGGTCGTTGATGCTGCGCAGTGGCTGAAAGGCAAGGGAACCGTCCGCTCCTAGCGCGTGGTGTTCTCCACCCATGGCAAGTGTTGCAGCACGGGCCGAATTGCCTTTGTCGAAGACATAAACCTGGGCGCCGGCGTAGCGCCTGAACTGCAGAGCAATCAGAGCAAGCAGAACCGACTTGCCGGCGCCGGTCGGACCAACAACCAGCATGTGGCCGACATCTTCGACGTGGGTGGAAAGCCGAAACGGTGTCGACCCACTGGTCTCGGCAACGAAAAGCGGTGGCGCTTCGGTTTGGGTGACTTTCGCGAGATGCTCGTTTGTCGCAGGACCGGCCCAAACCGACGACAGCGGCATGAGATGGGCAAGGTTCAATGTATGAACGAGCGGTTGGCGAACGTTAGCGTAGACATGGCCAGGCAATGAGCCGAGCCAAGCCTCGACCGCATTGACGCCTTCTCGGATCGTGGTGAAGCCGAGCCCATTGATGATGCGCTCGACCGCGCGAAGCTTCTCTGCAGCGGCTTGGCGATCCTCGCCCCACACCGTCACGGTGGTGGTGAGATAGCCGAAACTCACATGATCACCGCCCAATGCCTGAAGGGCTTCGTCGGCATCGAGCGCCTTGTTGTCGGCATCGCTATCGACAAGCGGGACCGGCTCGTTGGTAATGACCTCGCGTAGGATTGCCACGATCGATTTGCGCTTGGCAAACCACTGCCGGCGCAATCGCGTCAGCGTCTTCGTGGCTTCCGTTTTCTCGAGCGGAATGAAGCGCGTCATCCAGCGATAGGCGAAATCCTGATGATTGAGGGTATCGAGGATTCCGGGCCGGGTGAGGTTCGGAAAGCCGAGGATGGTCAGTGTGCGAAGATGCTGCTCACCCAGCATCGGCTCCAGGCCACCGGTAAGCGGCGCATCGACCAGGATTGCATCCAGATATATCGGCGTTTCCGGGGCCATGATAGGATGGCGACGAGGCGAAATCGTGCCGTGGAGGTAGGTCAACGTCTGAGCATCATCGAGGACGCGTACTTCGGACATGAAACCCGAGAAGAGATCGAGCACGCGGTTGGTCTCGTCACGGAACCTCGCCAGATCCTGGCGCCAGTCTCTTTCTCCTCGGGAATAATGAGAGTCGACGAGCGTGCTTTCTGCGCGCGCCTGGGCGTCCGGCGGTGGCATAAACACCAAGGTCAGATGATAGCGGCTCTCGTAGTGCGCTACCTTCCCCTCGAAAGCAGCGCGGCGTTCTTCGTCGACCAGCCACGACGCGGCGTCAGGAAAATGCGAGTTCGGATAGCCCAGCGCTTCTGTGCGCTCGGCCTCAAAGAACAATGCCCAGCCAGAGCCAAGGCGTCTGAGAGCATTGTTCGCCCGGGCGCAAATGCCGACGAGTTCAGCCTCCGTCGCACTTTCGAGATCCGGGCCGCGGAACCGCAACGTCCGCTGAAAGCTGCCGTCCTTGTTGAGCACGATGCCGGGCGCCACCAAGGCAGCCCAGGGTAGATGGTCGGCAAGCCGGTCGGCTTTGCTTCGATATTCCGAAAGGTTCAGCATGCAAGCCACCCCTTCAGACGTAGGTGGCGCACAAGCACGCTGGCGAAGTCCGGATCGCGTCTTGCGGCAAACACCGCTAACGAGTGGCCTGCGATCCAAAGCACCAGACCAGCAATCCATTGCTGCAAGCCGAAGCCAATGGCCGCGGCCACTGTACCGTTGAGGATCGCCACCGCGCGCGGAGCCCCGCCGAGCAGGATCGGCTCGGTCAGCGCCCGGTGGACCGGTACTGCGAAGCCCTCGATATGCTGCTCCCCGGCGGCCATCAGACGAGCGCCCCACCACCGAAGGAGAAGAAGGAGAGGAAGAAGCTCGATGCCGCGAAGGCGATCGACAGACCGAAGACGATCTGAATCAGGCGCCGAAAACCACCGGCGGTGTCGCCGAAGGCAAGCGTCAGGCCGGTGGTGATAATGATGATCACCGCAACGATCTTGGCGACCGGTCCCTGCACGGACTCCAGGATCTGCTGCAGCGGCTGCTCCCACGGCATGCCGGAGCCGGCGGCATAAACCGGGGCCGTGATAAGAAACGCGAGCGCTGTGGACGAAAGAAAGCGAAGCTTCTTGCGCATGAGGAAGGCCTTTCAAAGCTGCTGGAGTTGCGAAAGCGTGAGCGGGGCAACGGCGTAATCGCCGCTGCCGTCGAGACCGGTGACCTCGGCGATTGCGTCGATGTGGCGCGACGAGCCGCGTCCCGCTATGAAGACGATCAGATCTATCGCCTCAGCGATGAGCCGGCGGGGAACGGTGACCACCGCTTCCTGGGCGAGTTGCTCAATGCGATAGAGAGCCGAGCGCGCGGAATTGGCGTGTACGGTAGCGATGCCGCCTGGGTGCCCGGTGTTCCATGCCTTCAGCATGTCGAGCGCTTCCGCGCCCCTCACCTCGCCCACGATGATGCGGTCCGGCCTGAGCCTCAGCGTCGAGCGCACGAGATCGGCAAGGGTGACCGAGCCCCGCCTTGTTCTCAGGGCAACGCAGTCCCTGGCCGCGCACTGCAGTTCGCGTGTGTCCTCGATCAGGATCACCCGATCGTCGCATTCGGCGACTTCAGCCAGCAGAGCGTTGGCGAGTGTTGTCTTCCCCGAGGAAGTGCCGCCGGCGATCAGCATGTTGCGCCGCTCGCGGACGGCCTTTTTCAGCGCATCGGCCTGCAGCGGCAGCATGATGCGTTCGGCAACATAGTCGGCCAGGGTGTAGACTTTCGCGGCGGGCTTGCGGATGGCAAAACATGGCGCCAACACCACAGGTGGCAGCAGGCCTTCGAAGCGTTCGCCAGACGGCAATTCGGCACTGACGATCGGGTTGTCGGCGTGCGCCTCGGCGCGCACGTGCGAAGCAACCAGGCGGATGATACGTTCTGCCTCGGACGGGTGCATGTGAACGTCGGTATCGACCCGACCTTCGCCTAACCGGTCGAGTCGCAGCGCGCCGTCGGGATTGACCATCACCTCGATGACGGACGGATCGGCCAGGGCTTCGGTGATTGCCGGACCCATGGCGGTGCGCAGCATGACACGCCGCCGGTGGTCGGCCTCGGGATGAGAGCTCATCCTTCCCCTCCCCCACCATTGTCTTTGCTAAGCGACTTTTTGCCGGAAGCGATCTGGCGGCCGACCTTCTCAACGAATTTCTCGAAACGCTCTTGGGCAATAGCCTGCGTTGCCCGATCCGGGACCGGCGTGTGGGCGTGAAGGGTGATCGAAAAGCGGATGAAGAGCGCCAGGCTCTCCAGGATCACCTCGGAATCGCGCCTGACGTGGGCAAGATCGCGGGAGAGCCGGTCAAGCCTTACGCCGTAGCGCCGATCGAACTCGCTCTCGCCACGCCGCTCGATGAACGCCTCGATCGCCTTCCCCACGATCGCTGATTTGGTCGTTGACGGATCGCGACTGAGGTTGTCCAGTTTCTCGCTGAGCTCCGGCTCAAGCAGAAACTGATGGCGAATGCGGTGCGGCTTCATGCGGATCGTTCCGACGGCCCGGCGTTGCGCCGGCGACGGGAGAAGCATCGGCCAGACGCTCAAAATTGCTTATGGCCGTTATCTACGCTGAGGTGCGCTCTGCAACTCAGCGGACTTCAGAAGCCGGGAATGACATCGTCGCCCCTGCCCTCGTTGATACCGTAGACGCGGGCCGCAGTGGAAATCCGATCCATGACACGCTTGTCCGCGAGCGCTTCGCTGTCATCGTCTGCGGGCTTGTACAGATCGGCCTGATCGGGCTCTTGAGAGACAACAACGTCTTCTTCGGGCAGGCTTGGATGGCGTTGCTGCTGAACGCCTCCCTCGTCTTCAACTGGCGCGTCGGCGCTTTCCTCGTCCGCAGCAAGTCGGCTATCGACGCTGCACACTTGTCCAGTCCAGCCGTCCGGGCGTGATGCAGGGCAGTCCGCATAGGGTCCGTCGTGCAGCACCGGCGCAGGCAGCACCCGATCTGTGAAATTCTGATCCTGATAATAGCGCAGCTTCTTGGCGCGGATCGGCGGCAACCCAGAAACCAGGACCAATTCGTCTGACGGCGGCAATTGCATCACCTCGCCTGGCGTCAGGAGCGGGCGCGCGGTTTCCTGGCGGCTCACCATGACATGTGAAAGCCAGGGCGCAAGCCGATGGCCCGCATAGTTGCGCATCGACCTAAGTTCGGTTGCGGTGCCGAGGGCATCCGAGATGCGCTTGGCCGTGCGTTCGTCATTGGAGGAAAAGGCAATTCGCACGTGGCAATTGTCGAGAATAGCATTGTTCTCGCCATAGGCCTTTGAAACCTGGTTCAAAGATTGTGCGATCAGATAGGAGCGAATGCCATAACCTGCCATGAAGGCGAGCGCCGTTTCGAAGAAGTCGAGGCGACCGAGCGCCGGAAACTCGTCCAGCATCATGAGCAGCTGATGCTTACGGCTCTTCTTCGGGTCCCCCTCCAGACGCTCCGTCAACCGCCTGCCGATCTGGTTCAAGATCAGTCGCACAAAAGGCTTGGTGCGCGAGATATCCGAAGGCGGCACGACCAGATAGAGCGACAGCGGTCGCTCTCCATCCACTAGGTCAGCGATGCGCCAGTCGCAGGACGAAGTGGCCGCCGCGACCGTTGGATCACGATAAAGCCCGAGAAAGGACATGGCGGTCGAGAGGACGCCTGAGCGCTCGTTTTCCGACTTGTTCAGGAGTTCGCGAGCCGCCGAGGCCACTACGGGATGGACCTGAGGGTTATGCCCCGTCCCGAGATGGTTTGTCGTCATCATCCGCCGTAGCGTTGCGGCAAACGAGCGTTGCGGGTCCGACAGGAAGGTGGCGACGCGGGCCAGCGTCTTGTCCTCTTCAGCGTAGAGCACGTGCAAAATGGCGCCAACTAGGAGTGAATGGCTGGTCTTCTCCCAGTGGTTCCGTCGCTCCAGCGCGCCCTCGGGATCGACGAGGATGTCGGCGATGTTTTGAACGTCCCGGATCTCATCTGGGCCTTTGCGCACCTCCAGCAGCGGGTTGTAGCGTGCCGATCTCGGGTCGGTCGGATTGAACAGAAGGCAGTACGAGAATTTCGACCGCCAGCCGGAGGTCAACTGCCAATTTTCGCCTTTTATATCATGAATGATGGCAGACCCGGTCCAGGAAAGTAGCGTTGGAACAACCAGCCCCACGCCCTTGCCCGAACGCGTCGGCGCAAATGCCATGACGTGCTCCGGGCCGTCATGGCGCAGATAGCGATCGTTCAGCCTACCGAGGAAAACGCCCGCCGGCCGTAACAACCCTGCCGTCTCGACCTCATGAGTCGTGGCCCACCGTGAAGACCCATAGGTCGTAACCGACCCGCGCTGTCGCGCGCGCAAAAGCGAGCCAGCGATTGCGGCGGCACAACCCAGGAATCCGCTGGCGCCTGCAAGCGTACCGGCTTTGTCGAAGACCTCCGGCGCATAAGCATCGAAGTGGAACCACCATTCAAACAGCTTCCACGGCTTGTAGATTGGCCAGCCGGCGAAGAGAAACCATGGTGCGCCGAGAGGCGTCTGGTAGGTCAGCATTTGAGCGCACCATTGGGTTGCCGTCCATACGCCGATAATGACAATTGCGCACACAACGGCGATCTGCCCGATCAGTAGCTTCGTAGGTGTCATCGGCTTGGCCCGCTGAACAACGCGACCTAGCATCGCGCGGCGCAGCCGGGACAGGAATGTTCCTCACATACGATTTGGGAGCAATGAACGACTTCCTACGTATGCAGGTCGGTCAGCACGCGTGTTGCGCCTTCACGCGACACCATCCGCCACTCCATCCTTTCCATTCACCCTGAGGCCCGGCGCCGCCGACAGTTGCGTGACCGCTCCTCCGCAAAGTTATCTTCTGCGTTCAGGGAGCCACGGCGCCTGGGCTGGCTGATGAACACCGTCCGCTCGCGCATGTGGGGTCGAATTGATTTGTGCCCAAGTGGAGGCAGGCTCGTCTTCCAACAGTTGCCGCAGTTCCCCTGGCTCGAACGCCATCATCGGTGGGGAAGCGGGTTCATCCTCCAACAGTTGCCGCAGTTCCCCTGGCTCGAACGCCATCATCGGTGGGGAAGCGGGTTCATCCTCCAACAGCTGCCGCAGTTCCCCTGGCTCGAACGCCATCATTGGTGGGGAGGCAGGCTCGTCCTCCAACAGTTGCCGCAGTTCCCCTGGCTCGAACGCCATCATTGGTGGGGAGGCAGGTTCGTCCTCCAACAGTTGCCGCAGTTCCCCTGGCTCGAACGCCATCATTGGTGGGGAGGCAGGCTCGTCTTCCAACAGTTGCCGCAGTTTCCC
>NZ_RZPB01000156.1:0-9972 GCF_003998535.1 Mesorhizobium sp. M7A.F.Ca.AU.002.02.1.1
TTGCATGGCATCGGCGCCGGCACTGGCGTCGCCGCGCATCAGCACGCCTGCGCCGGGAAACAGGATCGCCGCAGGCGACGTGCCCAGTCGTGCAACGACATCTGCCACGGCCTCGCCTGGCTTCGCCACGACGGAGCCCTGGCCGAGGAAGATGACGTGGTCCGGATAGAGGCTGCCGGCCTGCGCCATGCGGCGGCTCTCAGCGTCGAGCGCAACCGCATGCGCTTCGACATCGGCCGGCAATCTGTAGCCGCTGTCGCCGGCAAGCGCGGCCAAGGCGTCGAGGTCGGGTGCGGCGGTCGCGCGCGCCGGCCGGGCCAGCAATGACCTGATACGGCGCAGCAGAAGCTCCGCCCCGGCGACGGTTTCGGCAGCGACGACCAGCCCGTGATTGCCAAGGATCAGCACGTCGACACCAGGCCGCAGTTTTTCGGCAATGCCGCGTGCAAGCGGCAGGCCGGGCCGGAAATAGGGCACATAGGCCCATTCGATGCCATCGAGCCGCTTGGCGACCTCGGCCTCGCCATCGGCCTGCACGGCAAGCGAGATGGTGTCGACGCAATGGACATGCAGAACGACGCGCTGCGGCATCAAAGCGTGCACCGTGGTCTCGATCGATGGCCGCAGGCCGCGCGGGTTGAGCGCTGCAATGGTGAAACCCTGCGGCTGGTCGGCGGCGCGATCGCGCTGTTCGACGGCTTTCAGCAGCGGCGCCATCGCCACCGGCACCATGATGTCATCGACGAGCGCGTCTTTCAGCCAGGTGCCGGAGGCCTTGATCCACAGCGTGTCGCCGGCTTTCAGCGAGGTGTTGCCGCCTGCCGCCTGGGTGAGATGCGGGCTCCGCCCTATGCTGGCCGAAAGCGCCCGCAAGGCCGCCAGTTCCTGCGCGTCAGCTTCGGTCGCCATGGCGCTTTTCCTCCAACGGCTCGGCCGTGTCCTGCGCGAAATCCCGTTGCCGGGATCGAATTGGCGCTGATATCGCAGAAACGAGTGATCTACGTCAATAGTGATCTACTGTCATCAAACACGCTTGCAATCCGACTAATGTTGAGTAAGTTACGCCAATTGCCATGGAAAATGGCATCCGGGAGGAAAGAATTGAGCGACTCCGGCCGTCAGCGTCAGATCGTCGAACTGTTGCGGGATCGTCCGTTCGCTTCGGTGCGCGAGTTGCAGGAGCGGCTTGGCGTTTCAGCCGCGACGGTCAGGCGCGATATCGACAGGATCGACGAGGCCGGCGAAGCGCGGAAGGTCTATGGCGGCATCTCGGCGCTCGACGGCGCTTCCCAGGCCGGTGTTGCCTACGCCAGGCCCTACGACGAGAACCGCGACCTTGCGGTCGAGGCCAAGCGGCAGATCGCCGCTCTCGCGGCGACCATGGTGCGCGACGGCGACGCCGTCATCGTGCATGGCGGCTCGACCTGCTTCCATCTGGGCGTCAAGCTCGCCGAGCGCAACATCCGCCTCTACACCAACTCGATGCCGCTGGCGGCCTATCTCAGCGACCACGGCCATTGCAGCCTGACGGTTGCGGGCGGTGATCTGCATCGCGAACCCGGCATCATCCATTCGCTCAGCCAGGCCGTGCCCTTCTATGCCTCCAAGTTCTTTCTCGGCGCGCAAGGCCTTGGCCAGGAAGGCGTGATGGAATCGCACCCGCTGCTGGTACGCTCGATCGTCGATCTCAGCCTTTGCGCCGACCAGATCGTGGTGCTGGCCGACAGCCGCAAACTGTCGATCCACGCGCGCAATGTCGCGCTGCCGCTTTCCCGCATCGGCACGCTGGTCACCGACGACGGTCTCTCCGACGCCGATGCGCGCATGCTGGAGGACGCCGGCGTCATGGTGCGGATAGCCTCGGGAGCCATCCAGTGAAGGTGGCTGTCCTCGATTTCGGCAAGACCAATTCGAAGCTGTTCGTCTTCGGCCAGGACGGGCGGATCATCGACGAGCGCCGGACACAGCCGAAATGGATGCGCCAAGGCGGCTTCAGCGTGCTCGACGAGGCGGCGCTCCACCATTGGGCGCTCAGCGCCGTTGCCGATACGGTCGACGGTCATGGAGTGGAAGGGGTCATGGTGTCGGGCCATGGCTGCACCTTTGCCTTGGTCGACGAAGCGGCGCTGACGCATCCGATCCTCGACTACGAGCAAGAGCCGCCGGCCGAGATTGCCGCGCGGATCGATCGCCGCATTCCGGACTTTTCGGAGACCTTTTCGCCGCGGCTGCCGCTCGGCTTCAACTACGGCCGCCACATGCTGTGGCTGCAGGAGGTCGATCCCGACGCGTTCGCTACGTCGAAATCGATCCTCGGCTATCCGCAATACTGGAGCTGGCGCCTTGGCGGGCGGGCGGTCTCGGAAGTGTCCTATCTCGGCTGCCATTCGCATCTGTGGGCGCCGCGGAGCCAGGACTTTTCCTCGCTGGTCGACGCGCAGGGCTGGCGTGACCGGATGCCTGGCTTCGAGCGCGCCGGCACCGTTATCGGCGAGCACCGCCTCGGCGCTGCGGCGCGACCGATCGCCATCCACAACGGCGTCCATGATTCGAATGCGGCGCTCTATGCCTATCGCCGGCAGGAGCTTGGCCCGGTCACCGTCGTTTCGACCGGCACCTGGGTCGTCGTGCTCAATCCGGATTGCCCGCTCGACACGCTCGACCGGGATCGCGACATGCTGGTCAATGTCGATGTCGGCGGCGGCCCGGTGCCGACCATTCGCTTCATGGGCGGACGCGAATTCGCAACCATCAGCGGCGGCTGGCAAGGCGAGATCGCCGGTCCGGTGGTGCAGCGGGTGATCGATGCCGGCATCATGGCGCTGCCGAGCTTCGCGCCAGGCGGGCCGATGCCCAGTCAGTCCGGCCGGCTGGTGGGGCGCATGCCCGATGCCGGGGAACGCGCGGCCACCGCGCTGCTCTACGTCGCGCTGATGGTCGATCTGTCGCTCGACCTCATCCATTCGAACAACACGGTGATCGTCGATGGCGGGCTGAACACAGGCGGTGTGTTGGCCGGACTGCTGGCGCAGTTGCGTCCCGGCCAGGCTTTCCTGCAGGGCGCCACGCTGGAGGGCAGCGCCACGGGTGCAGCGGCGCTCGCCTTCGAGAGCGTCGGGCGCGAATTCGCCGCCGAAGTTCCAGAGCCGGTGCACGCGTCGCGTTTCACCGGGTTGGCAGGCTATCGCAGCAACTGGCGTGACGCCACGATGGACCAGAGCGTCGCCGGTGCGGCAGTGGGAGGCGCGCGATGAGTGCGATTGCCCAGGCTGAGACGGCGCGCCAGCCGGTGCTGGAGATGCGCCACATCTCCAAGACGTTCGGCGCGATCCGTGCCTTGCACGATGTCTCGCTCAGCGTCCATGCCGGGGAGCTGCACGCCCTGATGGGCGAGAACGGCGCCGGCAAGTCGACATTGATGAAAGTGCTTTCAGGCGCCTATCGGCCGGATGCCGGCGGCGAGATCCTGATCGACGGCATGCCGGCTGCGACCGGCGATCCGATCAAGGCGCGCGCCAGCGGCGTCGCGGTGATCTATCAGGAGCTGTCGCTGGCGCCCAATCTGACGGTGGCGCAGAACATCTTCCTCGGCAACGAGCCGCGACGCTTCGGCATCGTCGATCGCGACCAGTGCACCCGGCGCGCCAGCGAGATCATCAAGCGGCTCGGCGTTTCCTTTTCGGCCCGCGACATGGTCTCCAGCCTGTCGCTCGGCGAGCGCCAGCTGGTCGAGATCGCCCGCGCGCTATCGACCAATGCGCGCATCATCGTCATGGACGAGCCGACCACGTCGCTGACCTCGCGCGAGACCGACCGGCTGTTCGAGGTCATCGCGACGCTGAAATCGCAAGGCATCGCCATCATCTACATCAGCCACCGCATGGAAGAGGTCTACCAGCTTGCCGACCGCGTCAGCGTGCTGCGCGACAGCGGTTATGTCGGCACGCTCGAGCGTGCCGACCTCAGTGCCTCGCGCCTCGTCTCGATGATGGTCGGCCGCGATTTGTCGGCTTTCTACAAGAAGGATCATCGGCCGCCGGATGAAAAGCGCGCGGTGGCGCTCTCGGTGCGCGCCATGTCCGACGGCCGTCTCCTGAAAAACTGTTCGTTCGACCTGCACAAGGGCGAGGTGCTGGCGCTGGCGGGTCTGGTCGGTTCCGGCCGCACAGAGCTTGCGCGGCTGATCTTCGGCGCCGACAGGCACATTTCAGGCACGCTGGAACTCGACGGCAAACCTGTAACCATCGGCTCGCCGCGCGAGGCGCTCGATGCCGGCATCGCCTATCTGACCGAGGACCGCAAGGAACTCGGCCTGTTCCTCGACATGTCGATCTCCGACAATATCAGCATGGGCGTGCTGGCGCGGGATTCGCGCGCCGGCGGCTTGCGCGACTTCGCGGCCGCCGAAAGGCGTGCTTCCAAGGCCGTTGCCGATCTCTCCATCCGCACCAGTTCGGTGCAGGCCAATGCCGGCTCGCTGTCGGGCGGCAACCAGCAGAAGGTGCTGCTCGCCCGCCTGCTCGAGACCGAGCCGAAGGTCGTCATCCTCGACGAGCCGACCCGCGGCGTCGATGTCGGAGCGAAATCGGAAATCTACCGGCTGATCGACAATCTCGCCAAGCAGGGCATCGCCATCCTGATGATCTCCAGCGAACTGCCCGAGGTGATCGGCGTCGCCGATCGCGTGCTGGTGATGCGCGACGGAAAGATATCGGGCGAGGTGACGGCATCGCAAGGCGAACCGCTAAGCCAGGAGGAAATCATGGAACTTGCAACGGGAGCGGCTCAGCAATGACCGACAAGGCGACCGAGATCAGCGCAGGCGGCCAGGCCACCGGCACGAGCCGACGGTTGCGCACGGCTTTCGCTGCCCTTGGCATGCTGCCGGTGCTGATCCTGCTGGCGGCCGGCTTCCAGTTCCTGAACCCGCGCTTCCTGACCGAGACCAACCTGTTGATCGTCACCCAGCAGTCGTCGATCAACATCGTGCTGGCGGCCGGCATGACCTTCGTCATCCTCACCGGCGGCATCGACCTGTCCGTCGGCGCCATCCTCGCCGCATCGGCGATGGTGGCGGTGATCGTATCGCTGGTGCCGGACTGGGGTTTGCTCGGCGTGCCGGCGGCCATTCTGGTCGGCCTCGGCTTCGGCCTCATCAACGGGCTGCTCATCGCCTACATCAAGCTGCCGCCCTTCATCGTCACGCTGGGTTCGCTGACCGCGGTGCGCGGTGTCGCCCGCCTGCTCGGCCAGGACACCACGGTGTTCAATTCGGACCTGCCGTTCGATTTCATCGGCAACGGTTCGCTGTTCGGCATCCCGTGGCTGGTCATCATCGCACTGTCGGTGGTGGTGCTGTCCTGGCTGGTGCTCAAGCGCACCGTGCTCGGCACCTGGATCTACGCCGTCGGCGGCAATGCCGAAGCGGCGCGGCTGACCGGTATCAAGGTGCCGCTGGTGCTGCTCTTCGTCTATGGCGTTTCCGGCCTGCTGGCCGGCCTCGGCGGCGCCATGTCGGCGGCCCGGCTCTACGCCGCCAACGGCTTGCAGCTGGGCCAGTCCTACGAACTCGACGCCATTGCCGCGGTCATTCTCGGCGGCACCAGCTTCGTCGGCGGCGTCGGCTCGATCTGGGGAACGCTGATCGGCGGCCTGATCATCGCGGTGCTCTCCAACGGGCTCATCTTGGCCGGTGTCTCGGACATCTGGCAGTACATCATCAAGGGATTGGTCATCATCGTGGCGGTCGCCCTCGACCGCTACAGGCTCCAGGCAGGAGCAAGAACGTGATTGACCTTAGTCGCCGGCGTCAACGACCGGTTTGTGTAACGCACCGTGAGAGGCGCGGGGCAATCGGAGGAAAGCAATGAAGACCATCGCCAAACTGCTCTGCGGCGTCGCACTCGCGTCGCTCGCCATCGCGCCTGCTTCGGCCAAGGACCTCAACAAGGTCGGTATCTCGGTCGGCCTGCTCGGCAATCCCTTCTTCGTCGCCACCATCAAGGGCATCGAGGACGCGGCCAAGAAGATCAACCCGAAGGTCGAGGTGACCTCGGTATCGGCCGATTATGACCTGAACAAGCAGGTCTCGCAGGTCGATTCGTTCATCGCCGCCGGTGTCGACGTGATCATGCTCAATGCCGTCGACGCCAAGGCGATCGCGCCGGCGGTGAAGAAGGCACAGGCCGCAGGTATCGTCGTTGCCGCCTTCGACGTTTCGGCGCCGGGCGCCGACGTCACCGTGATGACCAACAACGTCAAGGCCGGCGAAGAGGCCTGCCAGTACCTGGTCGACCACACCGGCGGCAAGGGCGACTACGTCATCCTCAACGGACCGGCATCGTCGTCGATCCTGGAGCGGGTGAAGGGCTGCAAGAACGTGCTTTCGCAGCATCCCGACATCAAGATCCTCTCCGACGACCAGAATGCCGAAGGCTCGCGCGACGGCGGCCTGAAGGTGTTCCAGTCGCTGCTCACCCGCTTCGACAAGATCGATGCGGTGTTTGCCATCAATGACCCGACGGCGATCGGCGCCCAGCTCGCTGCCAAGCAGCTCAACCGTTCGGAGTTCATCTTCACCGCCGTCGACGGCGCGCCCGATATCGAGAAGGAACTCTCTTCCGGCACCTCGATGATCAAGGCCTCGGCCTCGCAGGATCCCTATGTGATGGCCGGCCAGTCACTGACGATGGCGGCCGAGCTGCTGGCCGGCAAGAAGCCGGCGGAGCCGACCGTTCTGCTCGACCCGAAGCTGATCACGGCCGAGAACCTGAAGGACTACAAGGGCTGGACCGCAGCCCGCTAAATTCTTCCAAGACCGGTGCGGCCGGGATGACCCGGCCGCACCTTGTCAGCACCGGAGACGATGATGTCGCGTATTGGAATCCATTCTTTCGTCTGGTCGGCGAGCTCGGCTCAGGCCGATCTGGAGCGCACGCTGGCCAACACCAGGGAGGCCGGCTTCGATCTCATCGAATTCTCCTATCTCGACCCCGCCGATGTCGACATCGGCGGGCTCGCCAGGCGCATCGCCGATCTTGGCCTCGGCGTGGCGATCAGCATCGGATTGCCTGTTGACGGCGATATTTCGAGCGCCGACAGGGCGATTGCCGCGCGCGGCGTCGAAATCCTCAACGATACCATCGCGCTGACGCGTGACCTCGGCGGCCGGAAGGTCGCCGGCATTCTCTCGACCAGCCACGGATTGCAGGTCGAGGCGCCGACGCGCGATCAATGGCAGCGCAGTGCCGGCACGCTGGCCAAGGTTGCCGAAACAGCCAAGGCGGCCGGCGTCACGCTCAACCTCGAGATCGTCAACCGCTTCGAAAGCAATCTGCTCAACACCGCCGCGCAAGGACTGGCCTTCATCGAGGACACTGGCTCGGACAACATCTTCCTGCATCTCGACACGTTCCACATGAACATCGAGGAGGCCGATGTCGGGCTGGCCATCCATCAAGCCGCGGACAAGATCGGCTATGTCCATATCGGCGAAAGCCATCGCGGCTTCCTCGGCACCGGCAATATCGATTTCGCCGCGATCTTCGATGCGCTGACGGCGATCGGCTACAGCGACGATCTCAGCTTCGAATCCTTCTCTTCGGAAATCGTCGATGAGCACCTGTCGAAGAAGACCGCCATCTGGCGCAATCTGTGGACGGACAACATGGCGCTGGCCAAGCACGCGCGCGCCTTCATCGGGCTCGGGCTGGAGACGGCAAGGCGCAAGGCGGAACTCGTTTCGGCGCGCCACAAACCCTGACCCGCCCGTCGAGAGGGCGCGGCGTGCGCCGCATGGCAGGGCTCTGACTTCAAATCAACAAACGGCCTTATGGCAGCCAGTGCTGGCAGCTTTTGCGCCGCCAGCTTTTTCGCGATAGGAATTTTTTCTTGACTCGGTGACCTCAGCTATGGTACATTTTTGCCTATGGTGCTGATTTGCGCCAGTGACCCGCCGCACAGGCGGGTTTTTGTTTGATGCACCGTCAGCCAAGGTGCCGGCCGTATGGCGGCGGCATTGCTCGCGGCAGGTGCATCGGTTATCTGACCGGCCAGGCAAACAGCGCCACGCAATCCCCAAACGGAGTTCAGCACATGACACGCGAGACAATCCTCAAATTCGGCACCGTCGAACACGCGGACGCAGGCGATCTGGCTGGCTGGATCGTCGTCGAGGGCAGGCCGACCATGCAAACCGCCGTCCAGCACACGACCGAGGACGGCAAGGTGTTGTCGGGCACCTGGCGGGCGACACCCGGCACCTATCACGCCACCTATACCGACTATGAGTTCGTGCACATGATCGCCGGCCGCATCATCATCACGCCGGACGGCGGCACGCCGGTCGAGGTCGGCCCCGGCGATGCCTTCGTCGTGGAAGCGGATTTCAAGGGAACCTGGAAGATCATCGAGCCGGTGACGAAGCATTTTGTCGTGCGGGTCGGCTGAAGCGGGGTGATCCGTCTGGCCGCGCCATCGCGGCGAGTGCTCAAGCGAAGCTTTTTCGTGCCTCCGGGGGCCTTTTGGAGGCCATCCCACCGACATCGCCTGGGTGTCGCCGATGGCTCGGAGGAGGTGCGCTGACCTGGGCGCGGTAAGCGTATTCGCTGATCTCTGCATTCGCCGGGGCCTCGGCCAGGCCACTCCTCGGACTCCGGTCATTGGGTCATGAAGGCGTCTGCGGCGTCATCCAGACGGTCGGCCTCGACATGAATGATACGGCACTCGCCAGCCAAGCGCCCTCTCATCGGTGCTTGCCGGCCAGGTATCCTTGATAGACCGGATTGATCCCCTAGTTCTTTCGGGGGCGCGGCAATCGCGAGGTTGCCTCGGGGGCAGCGGCGGTTCGCGCCGTTCTGACTGCACGCCGCGGAAAGACGGTTGGACCGACGCATCCATGGAGGTCGTCGTGCGTCAATCGCGTGGATTCACCTGTGCGTATTTCGTCTTAGCTTGCTCGATCGCGGTAGTTTGCGCAGGAGCTGCAACCGGTGGTCAGCAAGGCGGAGGGCATGGCAACGGCGGCCATGGTTCTGGTGACCATGGGGGCGGTGGAGGTCATGACGCCGGCGGCAACCAGGGCGGCTCGCACAAAGGGACTGGCGACGACCCCGGCGGCTCCAGTTCGTCGGCGGACGACGGCGAGACCAGCACAAGCGGCACTACGACAGCCCCGGGGACTGTAGGTTCGGCCACCGCCACTGCTGTTGCGTCCGCAAGGGGCGGACAGTCGCTCGACCTCCCGGCCGCTCTCCAGCCTCCCAGCGACAGCAAAACTCAATCAACAGTCAGCCGAACCGAGGCGCTGCCGGGCGTCCCGGATAAAGTCGTTCGGGCCTGCCATGATGCCATCGAGTCGGCCGCCGCTCCGTTGGGGGCGACCAGCGTGCGCGTCACCAGCGCGGGCTTCGTACATCAGTTGAGTCGGGCGACGATCTCGGCCCCCATCGAGGTCAGCATCGACTATGCGCGGCAAGGCAGCGTGGAAACGCGGCAGGCGGCGATCCAATGCGAATTGGACGCGACAGGCAGCGTGATCGGCCTGACATAGCGCATCGCGCAGAACACTCTCGCTGATGAAGCAGGGTGAATTCGAGAGGCCATTCATCTTTGGCCGAAATGGCAGCAGGCCTCGGGTGCATTACGAAGGGGTGCGGGGCATCAAAAATGGCCTTCCACGGAAGCGACCGCGCAGTCGGAAATCACTGCGGTGTCACGTGTCTTGGCAAGAGCGAATAAGGAAGTGTGATCGAACGCACCCGGGTCATCCGCGAAGGGCTGCGAACCTTGCCAATCTTCTTGCTGACGGCCTTCACCTGGCTGGCTGCCGCGCGGCCAGAACGCGGCTTCAGGGGCGGTTCGATCTGCGCGCTGCGGCGCTCAGTCCTGAGCCTGTCGTTGTCCCCGCGCGCCGCAGCCAAGTCGCGGGCAAGAGAAACAGTGGCCTTGCGTTGCTCGTCCAGAGCCTCCTGA
>NZ_RZPB01000157.1:0-9872 GCF_003998535.1 Mesorhizobium sp. M7A.F.Ca.AU.002.02.1.1
GAGTATTGTGTGAACAGGCGATAGGTAAGTGGGTCCGATAGCCAGAAAAGCGTTACGTAGCCGTCGATATCAGGCACATAGGTGAACCAGACGCCGGTTTCGCTCGCAGCCCACAGGCCATCCGCATCGTATGGGTCCAAATTGTTGGCGCTGACGAAATCCATTGACAGGGGTACCGGATCAGTCACGGCGTGATCGAAGAGTTGGGTGAGCGTCCAGCGCCCATTGTAGTTGAACCACTTGTCGAAGTAGGTTCCTCGAGCCACCGAGCTCAGGTCTATGATCTGTCGCTCCCCCCGTTCGACCGGACCAAAAGGAACGGGGTCGAAGTCCGGCAATTTGAGGCGCGGTATCATGACTGTGCTGGTCGCCGGTCGTGGCGACAACTTGCCCAGATCAAGCATGGATCCTGCTTTGCCAACCGCCGAACGCACGTTCCCCGCGATCAGATCCGTTCGATATTCTCGCCAATAGTGCCCGGACAGGATCTTGTCGAACGCGACCATCTGTTCGATCAGATGGTCGACGTCTTTGGCGGACCGTTTGGGCTTGGGAAGGAAAGCGTTCTGATGGCCAAGCAATTGCTTTCGCGCCTTGGCCTCACCTTCCAGAATGTCCGCGTCGAACGGCAGTTTACACCCCTCTGTTGGCGTAAAGCCGCTTTCATGCTTCGTGTGGAAATCGCCCATCAACTTGACCATGCTGCCTCCATCAGTCTCTGGCTAATCTTGCAACCAAGGTGACGGCGCTTCCTGATGATCGCCACCTCTCGCCGTCAGAATTTCACCGCGAGATCGAGCTTAGCGCCATTGTCGACAGCGCCACCGCCGAACTGTCCGGAATAGGACAGGGCGAGCGTCGCATTTGCCGACATTTTGAGGTCGATGCCGGCCTCGATCACGGCGCTGTCCGTGGCGATCGGCACGCCGGCGATGGTGAAGGCATCGCTGCCGGCAAAGGCGACCGTCGACAGCGGCGTGGTATCGCCGAAAGCGTGCCGCCAGCCGAGCATGCCGCGCGCTGTCGCATTGATGTTGCCGAGCGCAAAACCGGTCGAGCCGCGCAGGCCGAGCGTGGTGAAGGTGGCGTCGGTGGTGGAACCCGCGCTGGTCAACGCTGCCGCGCCGCCCTTTTCGGTAAAGCCGTCGGTGTGCACGCTGACATAGGCGAGATTGACGAAGGGCTCGAACTTGAAGCCCTCGGCATCGGGCCCGCTGCTACCGACCTTGTAGGCAAGTTCGCCGAAGATCTGCGCGGTGCCGGCGTCATAGTCGGCCGAAAGTTGATCGGCAAATCCGTTGAGGGCGACCGAGCGTTTTGTCGACAGGCTGCTCCAGCTGTAGGCCGCACCGGTTCGGAAAGCGATGGCGCCCCAGTTGGTGCCGCCATAGAGACCGAGATGGTAGTTGTCGGCGTCGCCGCTGGAGCTGCGATCATCGGCATCGAAGTTCGCATGGCTGTAACCGCCAAGCAGACCGACACGCCAGCCGCCCACCAGCGTGTCGGCGCCCGCCAGCAGGCCCCCCGTCGAACGATCGAAAGCGGCGGCGTTGCCGTCGCTGTCGGTGTTGCCCCAGGACCCGAAAGCCTGGCCCCAGACTGCAAAGCGATCGGTGTCGGCGGCGACCATTTCCGGTCCGCCTTCGCCATAGGCCATCACCGGCAGGGCAGCAGCGCTGCCATCGCCGAAAGCGGCACGAATGCGCGACGTCGCCGCATCACGGACGAAGCGGCTGTCCTCGACCAGCATGCCCTTAGCCGAGGCATGGATCTCGCCTGACAGCTGGTCGAAGGCAGCGCGTGCCTCGGCATCGGTGGCCAACCCGGCGACGGCGCCGAACACAGCCCCGCTAGTCAGGCTGTCCAGCCCTTCGCCCGTGGCGATCTGGTTCGGCGTCAGCCCGGCATCGGCGAAGTCACGCACCTTGGCCACGTCGAGATAGGCGTTGTTGGCGTCGTAGGTGTCGGTCACCGACAGGAATGCGGTATTGGTGACGCCGGTCACCGAACCGAATTCGCCGGTCAAGCCGCCGTCGGCGGTGAGCACCTTGTATTGCGCGCCGACTTGCAGGTTGCCCACCATATGGACTTCAAGAGTGGAACCGGCAGCCAGCGTCGTCGTGCCAGTCGAGACAAACTTGTCCGATTGATTGAGGCCCCCGATATCGACCGCATAGATCGAGCTTCCATCGAACTGCGCATTGCCGCTCGTGTTGAGCACATCGCCGGCGAAGCCGTTGACCACCGTCGTGCGGCCTTGATTCACGAACATCGCCAGGTTGGTGAAGTTGGTTGTCGCGATACCGCCCACTCCGGCAGCATCGACGATGCTCCCGGGACCATTGGTCATCGTGTCGCCGCCGCCGCCGAAATCGCTGGTGCCGCCCGCCGTGCGCCAAGTGCCGTTGTTGTTGAATGTGTCAGCAGCAGCGCCAAAGGTCACCGTACCGGTGATGAAACCTGCGTTGGCAAGGACGAACGGCCCGCCGGTGGCCACGAGCGCTGAGTCGGTCAGCAGCCCGGAGCTGTTGCGGATCGTACCAACCGACGTATTGGTGATGGTGCCGCTGGAACCCGTCACCGTCACACCGCGCGCTACGCCGCTGGCCGTGCCGGCAACATTGACGTTCACCACGCCGGCGCCGGTTGCCTTGATGCCTTCGGCGGCAGTGCCGGTGACCGCGCTGTTGGCAGTCACCGTGACCGTGCCGGTGCCGCTATTGGTCGCTTCGATGCCGGTCAGGCCCGACACCGCGCCGGTGGTCGTCACACCAACTGTGCCGGCGCCCGCCGCGTTGGTCTGACGCGCGATGATCGCCGTATTGCCCGTTGAGGACACCGCGCCGGCGTTCACCAACACACTGCCGCCGGTGGTGCGCGCGTAGACACCATTGCCCGACGTCGCGGTTACCGGACCGACCGTCTTCACCGTCGTCGAGCCGGAGCCTAAGTTCTCCGCGTCGACGCCGAATCGTGCGCCGATGGCACCATTGGCCGTCACGTTGATGTTGCCAGTTGCGGCAGCTGGGAAGATCGCGGTGACGATGCCGGCATTGCCCGACTTAATGTCGCCGTTCGCCAGCGCCGTGACATTGCCGGTCGTCGACTGCGCCTGGATATCGATGGCGTCCTTGCTGCCGGCCAGCGCCGTTACCGCGCCGGTGGTGACAGTGATGGCGCCGCCTGCGGCGGTATCGCGCACCACAATGCCTTTGCCTGCCATCGAGCTGCTGGCGCCTGAGATGTTGACGCTGACCGTGCCGGAACCATTGTTGAGGATGTTGGCTGCATCGCCGCTGCCGCCGGCGAAACCGCCGGCGCCGGTGACCAAGATATCGCCAGCGCCGCCGGTGCCGGCGATCAGCTCCAGGCCATCGGTCGCGCCGGTCACCGTGTTGGCGGCATTCACTGTCACTGCGCCGCCGCCGGCCGCCAGAATGCCCTCGGAGAGGGTGCCGGTGATCATGCCGGCCGTGGTGACGGTGATCGCGCCCGTGCCGCCAGTGGTCGCGGCGATGCCCCTCGTGCCAGAGACATTGCCTGTGGTCACATCGACCGTGGCCGCAGTCGCTGCGAAGACCATTTGGGCGGTGATGCCTGCAAACCCGGTGGCGGTGACGTCGCCCGCAGTCACCTTGATATTGCCGCCACTGCCCTGCGCAAAGATGCCGCCACTGCCGCCGCCAGTCGCGGTGACCGGACCAGCCGCCGTCACCGTGAGCGTGCCCCCGCCCAAGTTTACCGCGGAAATCCCGCTGCGGCCATCGATTGCGCCGTTGGCCGTCACGTCGAGATTGCTGGTCTCCGACCGGGTCTGCACGTCGATTGCGGTTCCGGCCAGCGCGCTCACGGCACCTGTGGTGACGCCAATGTCGCCGCCAAGGGCTGTATCGCGAACGTAGATGCCATGGCCGCCGGTGGAGTTGCTCGCGCCCGCAATGTCGACGGTGAGGGTGCCGGCGCCGTTGTTGAGGATGTTCGCCGCGTCGCCGGTCCCGCCGACGAAGCCGCCGACGCCGGTCACCGAGATGTCGCCGCCGCCGCCGGTCCCGCCGATCAGGGTCAGGCCGTTGGTCGCCCCGGTCACTGCCTCGAGGACGCTTACGCTCACTGCATTGTTGCCGGTCGCCACAATACCCTCGGCGAGGGTGCCGGTGATCGTGCCGGTGGCAGTGACGCCGACCGTGCCCGTGCCATTGTTGGTGGCCACGATGCCCGTCGTGCCGGAGACATTGTTCGCGCTCATGTCAACCGCGCCCGCGCCAGCTCCGGCGTGCCAGGCGACGATCGCCGTGTTGCCGGTGGCGGTGACATCGCGCGCTGCCACTATTACATGGCTGCCGACCGATGCGGCAAAGATGCCGTTGCCGGTGGTCGCGGCAATTGGACCCCCTGCGACCACCGTCGTCCTGCCCGTGCCGAGATTCTCGGCGTCGATGCCGAACCGGGCGTCAATCGACCCATTGGTGGTCACCTCGATATTGCCGGTTGCCGCACCTGGAACGATCACCGCCACCAAACCGGCGTTACCCGCCTGAAGGTCGCCATTGGCGGTCACCGCGATGTTGCCGGTCAGCGACTGGCTCTGCGCATCGATCGCGTCCTTGCCAAACGCCAGCGCGCTGACATTGTTGGTCTTGACCGAAACGCCGGTGCTGGTCGCTACGTCGCGGACGGTGATGCCTTCGCCTGTTGCCGCAGAGACACCTGCGGCGATGTTGATGTCGACCGAACCGGCACCTCCCGTCTGCGCCGCATCGAAGGCATTGCCGGTGCCGTTGTTGATGATGCTCCCACCCGTGTAGGTGATCACGCCGCCGGCTGCCGAGAGCGAGAGCGCCGCGGTGCCGCCAGCTGTTGGCATGTTGCCGGCATCAATGCTGATCGTGCCATTGTTGGTGACGTTGAGACCACCGGCGCCAGTGTTGGAAACTGCGAGGCCCTTGCCGCTTACCGTCGTTCCTGCATCGATGTTGAGGATGATCGGTGTTGCGATGGCACCAGAGTAAGCTCGGTCATTGGGCGGGTTATCAGGATACGTCGTGTCGATGGTGGTGGTATTGTCGCATTGGATCGTGGCGCCAACAACGAAGCAAGCCGACCAGGCCTGTCCCGGTGCCAGCAGGGTCGCGCCCGCAGCTGCGGCAACGCCAACAGCGGATCGCAGTGCAAGCCGGCTCACTTGAGAACGCAGCTTCCACCGCAAAGCCGAATTCGTGGAAGCCATTCCCGGAATCGAAGGCGAAAGAACAGCCTGCCTGTGCCCGATCATTCTTGCCATCACGCTCAGTTCCCGTCGAATTCTCGAATGCGGCGGAGACTGCGGCCAAGGCTGTGGACCGAACAGTCGTCATATGACGACTGTTCGTCGGTTTGTGGGTAAGCAATAGATTGCTGGCCGGCTTGTTGCCGGCTGGCCACATATTCTGTTGTGCTAATTATCGACCAAGGTGAAAATAGTGGCAGGCAGAGCTGACGCCACCCGTCAGAGCTCTGTCCGCACAATGCCTACGCACCTTTCAACAACACCACGAGCTGGCTCTGCCGGCGGCTTCCGGTTTGGCGAATATTCGCTCCAGAGAGACCGGGTGATCTGCGCCTCGACTTCGCGTGCGGCTCCGGCTCGCTGCTGCTGAACGTGCGCAAGCGCATGGGGCCGCACGGCATCGGCAGAATCTACGGGCAGGAAAAGAACATCACCACCTACAACCTCGCGCGCATGAACATGCTGTTGCATGGCGTGAAGGACACTGAATTCGAGATCTACCACGGCGATACGCTTTCCAATGACTGGGACATCCTGCGCGAATTGAATCCTGCAAAGAAGCCTTCCTTCGATGCCATTTGTGGCCAACCCGCCCTTCAGTTTGCGCTGGGATCCGACTGAGGCGATGGGCGACGATGTGCGGTTCAAGAACTATGGGCTGGCGCCCAAGTCGGCCGCGGACTTTGCCTTCCTGTTGCACGGTTTCCACTACCTGAAGGATGAAGGCGTAATGGCCATCATCCTCCCCCACGGGGTGCTGTTCAGAGGTGGGGCGGAAGAGCGCATTCGAACCAAGCTGCTGAAGGACGGTCACATCGACGCCGTCATCGGACTGCCCGCCAACCTGTTCTATTCGACGGGTATCCGGTCTGCATCCTTGTTCTGAAGAAGTGTAAGAAGCCCGACGATGTTCTCTTCATCAACGCAGCCGAGCACTTTTGAAGGACAAGCGTCAGAACAAATTAGGGGATGGCAAGAACGGGACAACGGACCATATCGGCAAGATCATCGAAACCTACAAGTTCCGTAAGGAGGAGGGCCGCTATTCCAAGCGCGTCAGCATCGATCGTATCGCCGACGAGGGTCACAACCTCAATATTTCCCGCTACATCAGAACGGCTGAGGATGAGCTCGAAATCGATCTAATAGCCGCCAATGAAGACTTGGTCGACATCGAGAAGCAGTTTCGCGCAGCGACAGCGAAGCACAACACATTCTTGCGCGAGCTTGGGCTTCCAACCTTGCCGCTTTCAAAAGGATGACGCCGGGCTCGAATCGACCATCAAGCAGCGCGCCGGTGCGCCTTGAGAGCTGCTGATTTCCCACGTCCGCTTTCGGTCTATATCGATGTTGGCTTGTACGGCGGTAATGAGGCGCATTGCTGCCGCTAGCTCACAGCTAGCTATCATCCGCTACGAGGATGGGGAAGCACAAGCAGTGCGCTGGAAATGGCGTCGGGCTCTGTTCACTTGCTATGCCTAGGAATGTGCATATATTGTGCGTAAGAGAGAGGTCGGAGATTTGTCATGACCCACGCACAGCTCGCACAATCGAAAGTGGTCTCAGGTTTTGTCGACAGCCTGCAGGAGCCGCGCACGCCTTATATCTCGCCGAAGCGCCTGTCGCAGGCGCTGGGCGTGAAGGTGGCCAACTTGGCGCAGTTGACCGGCGTCCACCGCAACACGCTCCGTAACCCGTCGTCGGAGCGACTGCAGGGTCGGATGCGCGAGATGGTGAAGGTGATTTCGGCCGCAACGGAACTCACCGGCGACGTCGACAAGGCGATCTACTGGTATCGCAATGAGCCGATCGCCGACTATGGCCATCGCACGGCGGCCGAACTCGTCGCGGGCGGCCAGGTCGAAGCAGTGCTGGCCTTCATCCGGGATCTCGAGAACGGGGCGCGCGGGTGAAGGTCACCCGCGTCGGGCCGGACGAGATCTTCCATCGCTATCTGACACCCAAATGGGCCTGCCCACCAGTGGTGGGGGCGCGGCGATCGATGGCGGGCGCTTCAATCGGCCCGGCGTCGAAGCCGTTTACCTGGGGTCGGAACAAGAGCAGTGCGAAATCGTACGCTAAGGTCGAACGGAGCAGGAACGTTATGCGGCACGGCGTAGCCCTGCCGGGAGGCGAAGCGACCTGAAGCCTTCCGGGAGATGTTGCTCGCTGTCCCAAGTGTAGATACCTGTCAGGTTGATGTGCTCCCAACTCAGCGGCGAGATATGCTTCAATAGCGTATCTGAGATGTTCCTTCCCGCTCGTTTGAGCTCTGTGACCGCGCGGTCGAGATAGACCGTGTTCCAGTGGACGATCGCGCTGACGACAAGATTGAGGCCCGATGCGCGGAATGCCTGACTTTCGAACGACCGGTCGCGGAGCTCGCCACGCTCATGAAAGAAGACTGCGCGTTTGAGTTTGTGCGCTGCCTCCCCCTTGTTGAGGCCGGCTTGGCAGCGCCGGCGCAGTGTCGAGCTCGAGTACCATTCAATCATGAAAAGCGACCGCTCGATGCGGCCGAGTTCCCGAAGAGCCTTGGCCAGTTGGCTTTCCTTCGGTGATGCCGAGAGCTTCTTCAAGATCGTCGAGGGCACGACGGCACGGGTGGTTATCGATGCCGCCAGATGAAGCAGATCGTCCCAGTGATCGAGGATCAGGGTGGTGTTGATTGGCGCTCCGATGTGGTTCGACAGCGCCGGGTATGCATCGCCTTTCTCGAACGTGTGGAACTTCCGATCTTTGAGATTGCGCAGTCGCGGTGCGAACCGCTTTCCGATCAGAGCGAATAGCCCAAAGACGTGATCGCTCGCGCCGCCTGTATCGGTAAAGTGTTCCTGGATGTCGAGGATCGTGTCCTGATCGAATAGTCCGTCGAGCACAAAGGCAGCCTCGCTTTCGGTCGGGCTGATGGGCAAGATGCTGAAGTAGCCGTACTGGTCTGACAGATGGCTGTAGAACTTCGATCCGGGCTCACTGCCGTAATGCAGATTGATATCTCCGCGCTTTGCGGCTCGGTCGCTTGCTCGGAAGAATTGGCCATCAGATGATGACGTCGTGCCATTGCCCCAAAGACGAGAATGCGGATGGCGGGTGTGTGCGTCCGTCACGCAGGCCTGGGCCGCACGGTAGGTTTCTGACCGCGCATGGAAGGTGCGCATCCAACTGATCTGGTGAGCGCTGATGCCTTTGGACGCGCTGGCCATCCGTTTCGGACCAAGGTTGGTTGCATCGGCCAGTACGCCAGCCAGCATGGCCGAGACATTCCTCGGAGTGTCACCCGTGCGAACATGGGTGAAGCAATCCGCAAAGCCGGTCCATTCATGCACCTCCCTCAAGAGATCTGGCACCTCGACCAACGGATAGAGCTCGCTGATCTCGGCATTTAGGTCCTCGGCTGCTGCGGGAACTTCGCCAGCTGCCGGCGTGACGATAAGCGTTCCACCTTCGAGACGAACACCGTCGAGCTTCCCGGATCGTGCCCTGTGCGCCAGGCGCTTCAGGTTGAAGTCGAGCATCTGCCGCGCTTCGGTAAGCCACGCCGCACCGTCCTCTTGGACACCAAGTCCGAGGCGACCTTCATCTTTCAGGATTGTGAACGTTGGCAGCGGCATCAGGTGCTCGTCGATCGGTCGGAAAGATCGGCTGCCGTCGACCCAAATGTCCGCGGATCTAAGGCGGTCTCGCAAAGCGGCGAGCGTAGCAATCTCATAGAGACGGCGATCGGGCTTCTCCTGCCCGAGGATTAGCCGTCGATCAGCTTGGCTGAGGTGGGTGACCGGGACGCGATCCGGAAGGCTCCGCCGCTTCTCGGCATAGAGCCGTTTCAGCAGCGAAATCGCCGCAAGAAGGGGGTCATGGCGGCGCGCTGAGCGGAATGTGAACGCCTGCAGGAACGCACCGGCGTACTTGTTGACGGTCGCATATTGCTCGGCCGCCAAGGTCAAAGGCGACGCCTCGTTGTCCTCGACCATCGACTCAAGCTCAGGCTACATCCGAAGCAACCGGTGCCATCCAACTTCTTGATCGAGAACCTCCAATGCGTTGCGGCCATAATCGTTCGCGGACTGCAGGGCTGTGATCGTGTCCAGGAACATGCGTAGCGCTTTGGCCGTATCCGGCCTGCAGTCCATGTGCCGCTGCTTCTTGCGGTTATTGGCTTGCGAGAACAGCCGGCCTATCAACTTGATGAACATCGACACTGCATCGTCAGTGAGCTTCTGGCCGAGCTTGATAATCTGCGCCACGATCAGCGCGTGTCGACGGCTGGCATTGAAGTCGTTGGCCAGCCATGCCGGTGTGGCGTTGCCCTCACGGATCATCTGATCCCACCGTCCAGATGATATACGCATCTGCAATTTCGGATCGATTTCTAGCTTGCGCAGGAAGGCGATCCGTTCGGTCAGCCCGACCAAGTTTGAAGCACCTGGCGCATCCGGCGCTGATCGCAGCCAATGAAAGCGCGTTTGGCCAATGGCCGGCTCAACCTCCAACAGCCTATCCAATGATTGAAGTGTATCGACCGAAATTTCTTCGATCAGCGCTCTCTCCGCCCGCCGACGGGCAATGGCGCGGGCGGCAAGACCGATCCGTTCGATCGTGTCGATCG
>NZ_RZPB01000158.1:0-9831 GCF_003998535.1 Mesorhizobium sp. M7A.F.Ca.AU.002.02.1.1
ATTCCGCATTGTTTTTCAAGCACTTCACGCTCTCCAGCCCGCATGGCTGGGAAGGCGAGCCGGTCGTCCACCAAACCTGGTCCCAGCAATCGCAATATGTGATCCACCGCGAAGAGATCAGCGCGCTCAAGGCGAAACTCCTTGCTGTCCGGGAAGAGCGGGTCAGGCCCGGCCTTGACGCAAAGACCCTCATCGACTGGAACGGCCAGATGATCGCGGCGCTTGCCGAGGCCGGCCGGGCGCTGGCGCGGCCTGACTGGATCGATGCGGCGGCAAAGGCCCTTGCCCATATCAGCGCTGCCAGCCGCGACGGCCGCCTGCCGCATTCGATGCTCGGTGCCAGAAAACTGTTCCCTGCTTTGTCCAGCGACTATGCCGCCATGGCCAACGCAGCGATCTCGCTGTTCGAGGCCACTGGAAATTGGAGCTATGTCGACCAGGCCGGCCAGTTTGTCGAGCAGCTCGAGCATTGGCACGCCGACGCCGAGAAGACAGGTTACTACCTGACTGCTTCCGACAGCACCGACGTGCCGATCCGCATCCGCGGCGATGTCGACGAAGCCATTCCGTCCGCCACCGGCCAGATCATCGAGGCGCTGGTCAGGCTCGCCTCCGTCACCGGCAATCTCGAGCTGCAGGAGAGAGCCTGGCACGTCGCCGAGCATGCCGCCGGCCGCGCGGCGCAGCAGGCCTATGGCCAGGCCGGCATCGTCAATGCCTGCGCGCTGGCGATCGAGCCGCTCAAGCTGGTGTTGGTGGATGAGTTCACAGATCCAAAGCTCGTTCCGGTTGCGAATCGAAACCCGGACCCGCGCCGCATCGACATCGTCGTGCCGATCGGTACGGCAGCGAATCGATCCTTGCTACCCGGTGGAATCCTGCCGCCGACCGACAAGGCAGGTGCATGGTTGTGCACGGGGCAGGTTTGTTTGCCGGCGGTGACGGATGCTGAAGAGCTCGAGCGATTGTTGCGACGGCGATAGTTTTGCTAACCGCCGGCGAGAGACGCCCCCCTCTGGCCTACCGGCCATCGCCCACTCAAAATGGGGAGATCGGCAGCTTCGCTGTTCCGTTCACCTTACGGCGTTGATAATTGCCGAAAACGACCAAGGGCGTAATCTCCCCCCTAGAGGGGGAGATGCCCGGCAGGGCAGAGGGGGGCGCGAAGGATCGCTACCCCATCCCCTTACGTGTTCATCGAATCGAAGAAATCCGCATTGGTCTTGGTCTGCTTCAGCTTGTCGATCAGGAACTCGATCGCGTCGGTGGTTCCCATCGGCGCCAGGATGCGGCGCAGCACGAAGATCTTTTGCAGGTCCTGCTTGGAAACCAGCAGGTCTTCCTTGCGGGTGCCGGACTTCAGGATGTCCATGGCCGGATAGATGCGCTTGTCGGCCACCTTGCGGTCGAGCTGGATTTCGCAGTTGCCGGTGCCCTTGAACTCTTCGAAGATGACTTCGTCCATGCGGCTGCCGGTATCGATCAGCGCGGTGGCGATAATGGTCAGCGAACCGCCTTCCTCGATGTTGCGGGCGGCGCCGAAGAAGCGCTTCGGCCGCTGCAGCGCGTTGGCGTCGACACCACCGGTCAGCACCTTGCCGGATGACGGCACGACGGTGTTGTAGGCGCGGCCGAGACGGGTGATCGAATCGAGCAGGATGACGACGTCGCGGCCATGTTCGACCAGGCGCTTGGCCTTCTCGATGACCATTTCGGCGACCTGCACGTGGCGCACCGCGGGCTCGTCGAAGGTCGAGGAGATCACCTCTCCCTTCACCGAGCGCTGCATGTCGGTCACTTCTTCCGGCCGCTCGTCGATCAGCAGCACGATCAGATAGCATTCCGGGTGGTTGGCGGTGATCGAGTGGGCGATGTTCTGCATCAGAACCGTCTTGCCGGTACGCGGCTGCGCGTTGATCAAGGCGCGCTGTCCCTTGCCGATCGGCGCCACCAGGTCGATCACACGGGCCGATATGTCCTTGGTGGTGACATTCTCGATCTCCATCTTCAGCCGCTTGGTCGGATAGAGCGGCGTCAGATTGTCGAAGTGGATCTTGTGACGGATCTTCTCGGGATCGTCGAAATTGATGGTGTTGACCTTGAGCAGCGCGAAATAGCGCTCGCCCTCTTTCGGGCTGCGGATCGGCCCTTCGACAGTATCGCCGGTCTTCAGCGAAAAGCGCCGGATCTGCGACGGTGAAATATAGATGTCGTCGGGACCTGGCAGGTAATTGGCGTTGGCGGAGCGCAGGAAGCCGAAACCGTCCTGCAGCACCTCGACCACGCCATCACCGATGATCTCGATCTCCTGGGCGGCCAGCTTCTTCAGGATCGCAAACATCAGCTCCTGCTTGCGCATGACGCTGGCGTTTTCGACCTCGAGCGATTCGGCATAAGCGATCAGCTCTGGCGGTTTCTTGTTCTTGAACTCGGCGAGTTTCATTTCTTGCATAGACGGACCTTGAATAGATGGAGTCTGGGTAGGCTTTGGGAAAATATCGGCGGGATGCGACAAATGCCGGGCGCGGCCGAAAACAACGAGGGGCGGCGCATGACGGGAAGGAAGACCCGTCTTTTATCGTCGGTCGGGTGAAAGAGCAAGCTGCGTTTTGCATGGCCTATGAAGGCCTAAACGCATCAATGCCTGTCGCAGTCTCCTGGCCGTTTTTGAGCGACATGCATCAGAACGGCTTGACCACCACCAGGATGACGATTGCGATCATCAGCAATGTGGGGATCTCGTTGACCATCCGCCAGTGCCTGGCCGGTTTTTCATTACGGTCCTCGGCGAATTTGCGCACCGCGCCGGCCAGATAGCCATGAACGGCGGACAGCAAAAGCACCGCTCCGATCTTGGCGTGCAGCCAGCCGCCCTGGAAACCGAAACCCTTCCAGGCGAGCCACAGGCCGAACACCCAGGTGACGATCATCGCCGGGTTGATGATGCCGCGCAGCAGGCGCCGCTCCATCACCTTGAAGGTTTCCGACTGCACCGAGCCCTTCTCGGCATCGGTGTGGTAGACCAGCAGCCGCGGCAGATAGAGCATGCCCGCCATCCACGAGATGACGGCGAGGATATGGATCGCCTTGGCCCAGGGGTAAAAACTGTCGGGTGCCGCGAAATACAAAAGCGCGGTGAAAACGATCAGCACGGCGATACCTGATATCATGCGCATCATCGCCTGGCCGGTGCTGTTCGTGTTGTTCATCTGAGCCATCAGCGTGTCGCGCTCCGCACCTGTTTCACCATCGCCTCGACATGGGCGATCGGCGTCTCCGGCGTGATGCCGTGACCGAGGTTGAAGATCAGCGGCCCGTCTCCCAGCGCTCTCAGGATCGCCTCGACGCCATCCGACAGCGCCTTGCCGCCAGCGACGAGCCGCAAGGGATCGAGATTGCCCTGAACCGCACCCGAGCGCTGCAATTCCTTCGCCGCGATCAGGGGCACCGTCCAGTCGATCCCCAGCGCCGTCACGCCGGTCTTCTGTCGATAGGTCCGGTAGCGCGAACCGGCGCCCTTGGGAAAACCGATGATCGGGACATCGGGATAAACCGCCCGCACCCGGCCAACGATCTCGGCCATCGGCTGAACGCAGAACAAATCGAAAGTTTCATCGTCCAGCACGCCGGACCAGGAATCGAAAATCTGCACCACATCCGCGCCCGCCTCGATCTGGCGGATGAGATAGGCGGCCGAATGTTCGGCAAGCACCTTCAGCAATCGTTGAAAGGCCACCGGCTCGCGATAGGCAAAAAGCCGCGCCGGCGCCTGGTCGGGCGTGCCATGGCCGGCAATCATGTAGGTCGCCACCGTCCACGGCGCGCCGCAGAAGCCGATCAGGGTTGTCTCGTCGGGCAATTTGGCCCGCAACCGGCGAACCGTCTCGTAGACCGGTTCGAGATTCACGTGAAACACCTTGCCTTCCAGAGCCAGAATCTGCGGCGCGGTGATCGGCGTCAGCAGCGGCCCTCTGCCCTCTTCGAAACGGACGTCACGGCCAAGCGCATGCGGAACGACAAGGATATCGGAAAACAGGATCGAAGCATCGAAGCCGAAGCGCTCGATCGGTTGCAAGGTCACTTCGACGGCAAGGTCTGGATCATAGCAGAGATCGAGGAACGAGCCTGCTCGCCTGCGTGTCTCCCGATACTCCGGCAGATAACGCCCTGCCTGACGCATCATCCAGAGCGGAGGCGGAAAATGAGCCTTGCCCTTCAGGACATCCAGCATGATCCGGTTCTGGGGCATCGAGCGCTCGCTTCTTCCGGCCTCTTCTATAATCAAAGATTCTTATATCTAAGATTCTTCTGATTCTAAGAGTCTGTTGGTTCTGGTGATTGCCACCTGTCCCGCTTTGCCCCGGAAAACACCAGCCAACATATTGTCGCGTGCTTCTTTTTCCCAGATGTAGGGTTCTGGGGATAGGTCGGAATCGATCAATCGAGTCAAAGCGTTAGGCAGAGCGGTGAAAGGCAGGTCCTGTGGACGGACTGTAGGCGAAAAAAGCCGTCCCCAAACTTGTCCCCAGTCGCCCGACGAAGCTGACAGCGCATCGAATTGTGGACAAACTGCCATCTGATACAGTCGCCTCCGACCGCCCCCTCTTTTCATCCCGCTTTATCCACAGAAGCCCACAGCCCCAGGTGACCCCCTGTGAACAAACCCCAGAGCTTCTTCCACCTGCACCTGATTTCCGACGCGACCGGCGAAACGCTGCTCGCCGCCGGCCGGGCGGCTTCGGCACAATACAAGGATGCGCGCGCCATCGAGCATATCTATCCGCTCATCCGCACCGAAAAGCAGGTGGCGAAGGTGTTCGAGGATATAGAGGAAGAGCCGGGCATCATCCTCTATACGGTCGTGGACCAGAAGCTGGCGCGCGGCATCGACGAGCGCTGCGCGGCCATGGGCCTGCCCTGTGTGTCGGTGCTGGAGCCGGTGCTGACCGTGTTCCAGTCCTATCTCGGCACCCCCGCCGGCCGCCGCGTCGGCGCCCAGCATGTTCTCGACGCCGAATATTTCCGCCGCATCGACGCGCTCAATTTCACCATGGACCATGATGACGGCCAGCTGCCGCTCAACATGGACGATGCCGATGTCGTGCTGATCGGCATTTCTCGCACGTCGAAGACGCCGACCAGCATCTATCTCGCCAACCGCGGCATCAAGACCGCCAACATCCCGATCGTGCTCGGTGTGCCGGTGCCGGAAAGCCTGGTTGCCGCCAGCAAGCCGCTCATCGTCGGGCTGATCGCCACCGCCGAGCGCATCTCGCACGTCCGGCAAAACCGCATCCTCGGCAACAGCAGCTCGTATGAGGCATCAGACTATGTCGACCGCGCGGCGATCAGCGAAGAACTCGCCTACGCCCGCAAGATCTGCACGCGCCATGGCTGGCCGATGATCGACGTCAGCCGCCGCTCGATCGAGGAAACGGCGGCGGCCATCGTTGCCCTGCGGGGGAAGAATAGATAGGGCAGGTAAGATAAGTGAGCACCAGCACCCCTCATCCGACCTCGCTTCGCGAGGCCACCTTCTCCCACAAGGGGAGAAGGAAGAACGTGGCACCGTCGTCTCCGCAAGATACCGCCAGTTGGCGATTTGCAGCGGCGTACGCGCGGGACTTCCCTTCTCCCCTTGTGGGAGAAGGTGGCCGAGCGAAGCTCGGTCGGATGAGGGGTGCGTGACGGAGCGCCAACATGGGTGAATCAGCATGATCGAAAAACTCATCCTTGCTTCCGGCAGTCCGTTCCGCAAGGCGATGCTGGTCAATGCCGGCGTCGATGTCGAGGCGGTGCCGGCCGATGTCGACGAGCGCGCGCTCGAGTCGCCTTTGCAGGATAGCGGCGTCTCGCCCGAGGACGTCGCCCTGGTGCTGGCCGAGGCTAAGGCGACCGAAGTCAGCGAGCGCAGGCCGGGCGCCCTGGTGCTGGGCTGCGACCAGACGCTGTCGCTCGGCGACGAGGTGTTCCACAAGTCGGCTGACATGGAGGGTGCCCGCCGTCATTTGCTGGCGCTGTCGGGCAAGACCCATCAGTTGAACAGCGCCGCCGTGCTGGTTCGCGACGGCAAGGTTCTGTGGCGGCATGTCGGCATCGCCTCGATGACCATGCGCAAGCTCGATCCCGCCTTTATCGGGCGCCATCTCGCCCGTGTCGGTGCCAAGGCGCTGGGAAGCGTCGGCGCCTATCAGATCGAAGGCGAAGGCATTCAATTGTTCGAGAAAATCGAGGGCGATCATTTCACCATTGTCGGCCTGCCGCTGTTGCCGCTGCTGGCCGAACTGCGAGACCTGGGGGCGATCGATGGCTGAGGCGTCGAAAAAAGCCTTCGTGTCGGGCCATCCGGTCAAGCATTCGCGCTCGCCGAAGATCCATGGTCACTGGCTGGCCAAACATGGCATCGACGGAAGCTACCAGGCCATCGATGTCGCGCCGCAAGACTTTGCCGTGTTCGTGGAAACATTGCAGGCAAACAATTACCGCGGTGGCAACATCACCATCCCGCACAAGGAAGCGGCCTTCGCATTGGCCGAACGCCGCGACCAGGCGGCGCAAGAAATCGGCGCCGTCAACACGCTGTGGTTCGAGGACGGCATCCTGTGGGGCGGCAACACTGACGGTCACGGCTTTGCCGCCAACCTCGACGATCATGCACCGGGCTGGGCAAGCAAGGGTCCGGCGGTGGTGCTCGGCGCCGGCGGCGCGTCGCGCGCCGTCATCCATGCGCTGAAGGAGCGCAGCGTTGCCGACATTCGCATCGTCAACCGCACTCTGGCCCGAGCGCAGGAATTGCGCGATCGTTTCGGCACCGGTGTCTCGGCGCATGGCATGGCGGCGACCAACGAACTGCTCGGCGATGCCGGCCTGCTGGTCAACACCACCGCGCTCGGCATGCATGGCAATGAAGGCCTGTCGGCGGATCCCGCCCGGCTGCCCGACCATGCCATCGTCACCGACATCGTCTATGTGCCACTGGAGACGCCGCTGCTTGCGGCCGCCCGAGCGCGAAATCTGAAGACGGTCGACGGTCTCGGCATGCTTCTGCATCAGGCCGTGCCTGGCTTCGAGCGCTGGTTCGGCATCAGGCCGCGGGTGACGGCCGAACTTCGGGCCCTGATCGTCGCCGATCTGGTGCCGAAGCCATGATCGTGCTCGGCCTCACCGGCTCGATCGGCATGGGCAAGTCGACCACAGCCAGGATGTTCACTGACGCCGGCGTGCCGGTCCACGATTCCGACGAGACGGTGCATCGCCTCTATGCCGGCAAGGCAGCACCCCTGGTCGAGGCCGCCTTTCCCGGCACCACATCCGCCGGCATGGTCGATCGTGCCAAACTTGGCGCGCGCGTGCTCGGCGATGCCGCGGCGCTGAAGCGGCTGGAAACCATCATCCACCCGCTGGTGCGCGCCGATGCCGATGCCTTTCTGGCCAGGCATCGTGGATCAGGCGCGCCGATCGCCGTCCTCGACATCCCCCTGCTCTTCGAAACCGGCGGCCGCAACCGCGTCGACAAGGTCGTCGTCGTCACCGCCCCGGCCGAGACCCAGCGCGAACGCGTGCTGGCGCGGCCGGGCATGACGGAGGAAAAGCTGGCGTCGATCCTGGCCAAGCAGGTGCCGGACGCGGAAAAACGCCGTCAGGCCGATTTCATCGTCGACACCGGCCAGGGGATGGACGCCGCGCGGGCGGAGGTCGCTGCAATCATCAGCCAGCTGATAGGGGTTGGCAAGCCAGGTGGTTGAGCCCACCGCTCGACCGCCAGCTGTCGATGTGAGAGCCGCTTATCTGCCTGCCGGCTTCGCTCGACACCTCTCCCCCGATCGACGGGGGAGAGGAAAGGTGCAGGGCGATGAGGGGCGGCGCAAACCTGTGCGATTGCCCTGGCCATCATAGTTTCTCATTGCCATTTTGTTCCGCTCTCACGATTCTGCTCCTTTGGAGCGACTGATTCGATGCGTGAGATCATCTTCGACACGGAAACCACCGGCCTCGATTCGCGCGACGACCGCGTGATCGAGCTGGGCGGCGTCGAACTGGTCAACCGTTTCCCGACCGGCAGGACCTTCCACCACTACATCAACCCGCAAGGCCGAGCGATCCATGTCGAGGCACAGGCGGTGCACGGCATCAGCGCGGCGGACCTCGCGGGCAAGCCGACCTTTGCCGAGATTGTGCAGGAGTGGCTGGACTTTACCGACGGCGCCAAGCTGGTCGCCCACAACGCCACTTTCGATGTCGGCTTCCTCAACGTCGAATTCGGCCGGCTGGGTCACCCTGTCATCGACAACGGCGTCGTCGTCGACACGCTGGCGCTGGCGCGCCGCAAGCACCCGATGGGTCCTAATTCGCTCGATGCGCTCTGCCGGCGCTACGGCATCGACAACACCAAGCGCACCAAGCACGGCGCCCTGCTCGATTCCGAATTGCTGGCCGAGGTCTATATCGAGCTGATCGGCGGCAAGCAGGCGGCCCTCATCCTCGACAGCGCCACCGCGCCGGCCCAGGGCGAGAATGTCCGCCAGATCGAAATCGTCGTCGCCCCGCGCCCGGCGCCACTGCCGCCGCGCGTGACAGAAGCCGAACGTGCCGCGCACGCCGGCATGGTCGGGACATTGGGTGAAAAGGCGCTGTGGCTGAAGGTTCACGGGAACTAAAATCGTCCCGTTGGCGATCCTTGGCGCCCCCCTCTGCCCTGCCGGCGCCTCAATCGTCCCGCCCAAAACAAAAAAACCCGGCGCAAGGCCGGGCTTTTCACAATCCGTGGCAGGCAGCCCTCAGCTCACCTGGACCTTCGACGACGCCTGGTCCTCCGCCAGCTTCTGCTGGAACATCTGCGCGAAGTCGATCGGGTCGAGCATCAGCGGCGGGAAGCCGCCATTGCGGGTTTCCTCGGCGATGATCTGGCGGGCGAACGGGAACAAAAGACGCGGGCATTCGATGAACAGGATCGGCAGCATGTGTTCCTGCGGAAAGCCTGCGATGGCGAACACGCCGCCATAGACCAGCTCGACATTGAACAGCACTTCCTGGTCGAAGGACGCCTTGGCGTTGAGCGTCAGATTGACGTCGAACTGCTTGTCGGAGAGCGGGTTGGCGTTGACGTTGACATTGATGGCGATGCCCGGCGCCTTGTCGCGGCCGCGCAGCGAATTCGGCGCGCCGGGGCTTTCGAAGGACAGGTCCTTCACATATTGCGCCAGAACGTTGAGCGACGGCTGCGCCGCATTGCCGTTTCCGTTGGCTGCGCCGACCGGCGCGTCATCTTTGCTGGCCATAAGCCTTGTCCTCTTGCCTGGGCAGCGTCGCTGACCGAATTGAAATCGGGCGTTCGCTACCATGGCGGGGATGACAAGACAAGGTTTGCCGCCTTGCTTCCCGGCTGCGGCATGGAGATGGGACGGCGCGCTAATCGTCCTTCAGGCGACGCCACGGCGAGTTGTGATCCGGGCCGCGCTTCAGATCGTCCTCGCGCGAATAGTCGCCGTCTTCGAGGTCGATGACCCTGTCGCGCTGGCGGCCACGAAAACCGCCGGTCGAGAAATCGGTGGCGACGACAATGCGGCCCTTGAACCGGCTCCAGGCAAAGTCGCGCAACGGCGGCAGAAACAGCAGCAGGCCGATAATGTCGGTGATGAAGCCGGGGATGATCAGGAGGATCGCCGCAACCACGATCATGGCGCCGTGCGCAAGGTGGCGGCTGGGGTTCTGGCCGGCGGCCATCTCGTTGCGGATGCGGGCCATGACACCAAAACCCTGGTATCGGAGCAAAAGCACGCCGGCGATGCTCGAGGCCAGCACGAGGCCTACCGTCGCCAGCGCGCCGACCTC
>NZ_RZPB01000159.1:0-9816 GCF_003998535.1 Mesorhizobium sp. M7A.F.Ca.AU.002.02.1.1
GACGAGCAGGACGACGAAGGCGTAAGCGGGTGCCGCAGCCAGGAACTGGACGCCGACGAAGCGGGGGTAGGCAAACAGCGTGAGATCGAGCATCGGCCGTTGTGCTTGCCGCTCGACAACGACGAAGGCGACAAAACAGATGATAGAAGCGGCCAGAAGCGTGACGACGAGGGGATCAGCCCAGCCGCTCTGCGGCGCCTGGAGCACGCCATAGGTCAGCGACGCCAGCGCGATCGTGAAGGTGCCGGCTCCCGCCCAGTCGAGGCCCGTCGCATCCGGGTCGCGCGATTCCCTGATGGTGCGCAGGCCGAGCATGGCGGCGGCAATCGCGAGTGCCGCAACCAGAAGAAAGATCGACCGCCAGCCGAATGCGGAGATAAGCAGGCCCGACGCGATCGGGCCGAAGGCGAGGCCGATGCCGAAACTGGTGCCGAGGAAGCTGAAGGCGCGCAGCCGCAATGGCCCTTCGAATTCCTGGGCGAGTGCCGAGGCGCCGCCAGCGAAGGCGGCCGCACTGCCGATCCCCTGCACGGCCCGGAAGATGTCGAACCAGATGATGTCCGGCGCCAGCATCGCGCCCAGTGATGCCAGGATATAGAGGGAGAGGCCGACGAGGAAGAGGCGCTTGCGGCCGTGGTTGTCGGCCAGGGCGCCCGACGCCATCAGGGTGGCGCCGAAGGTCAGCATGAAGGCGTTGGTCACCCAGTTGAGCTCGATGGGACTGCCGCCGAGATCGGCCGCGATGCGCGACAGAGCGACGGCCGGACCGGTGAAGGTCAATGGCATCGTCATCGCGGCAAGGCACACGGACAAGAGCACGAGCCATCTCTCGGCAGAGCCGGTTGTGGTCCTGGAAGTCATGGATTTTCCTATCTGAAACAGCACTCGCCGGTGGGCCGCGCGATTGCGGAGCCGGTCGTGATGACAAGATAGGTCGTCGGCATTTCAGGAAGAATAGTGTTATATCTCCTGGTATATCGGACTGAAACGCTCGAATGGAATGACACGATGGATCGTCTCAACGGGCTCCTGGCCTTTGCCCGCACCGCCGAATTCGGCAATTTCGTCGCTGCCGGACGGGCGCTTGGCATCTCGGCTTCCGCTGTCGGCAAAAGTGTCGCCCGGCTCGAGCAGGAACTCGGCGTGCGGCTCCTGCAGCGCAGCACGCGGCGCATTGGCCTGACGGAAGAGGGCAAGCTGTTCAACGAGCGGGTGCGCCGCATCCTCGACGACATCGACGATGCCGAGGCGATGCTGTCGCGGACACGGGAAACACCGCGTGGGCGGCTGCGCATATCCACCCCGATCGTCACCTATCATCTGTTGCTGCCGGTGTTGTCGGAGTTCATGGCCCGCTATCCCGAGATCGAACTCGACATCGATTTCAACGACCGGATCGTCGACGTCATCGACGAGGGCATCGATGTCGCGATCCGCAGCGGCGAGCTGCCTGATTCGCGCCTCGTGTCGAGACCCGTTGCGCCCTTCCGCATGCTGCTGTGCGCGGCGCCCTCCTACCTCGAGCGCCATGGCACACCCGGCGAGCCGGCGGATCTCATCAGGCATTTCGGCATAAACTTCCGCTTCCTCAACAGCGGCAGGCTGCTGGAGTGGCCGTTCATAACCGGAAGCGCTGAACCGCAGATCCGCTCGATGCTGACCTGCAACAACATGGAAGCATTGAAGGGCGCCACGATCGCCGGCCTCGGCATCGCCTGCATGCCGGATTTCCTGGTGCGTGAGGCGCTGCACGAAGACAGGCTGCGTACCGTTCTCGACGGTCATGTCGACGGCCGTGGCCAGTTCCGGATGCTGTGGCCTTCCAACCGCCATTTGTCGCCGAAGGTGCGCGTGTTCGTCGATTTCCTTCCCGATCGCCTTGCGGCGCGCTAGGCGTTCATCGCATAATATGACAGTGATAGTCATGTTTGTGTGGAAGCGCTTGAGCGGCTGTGGCATGCCGCTGACCGCGGGGGCGCTGCGGCGCTTGCCCCGAACTGTTGCATAGGACTTGAATGATGGACCAATTGAGCGCGCAAACCCGGATCAGCGACGCGGCGATCAGGTCGGTGATGGACCGGCTGCGCGCCGAGCACAGCGAATTCGAGATCGACACCGGCGTCGCCGACCAATGGGAGCTTCGCCTCTATTATGGTTCGTTGAGCGCCACGCTCGATGATGAAAGCGTACTGATCCGCGTCGCGGCGTCCGACGAAACCTGCCTGTCCTACATGAAGATGACGGTTGCCGGCCATGTCGCCGAACATCTCGGCACGACCAGGGGCATTCATTGGCAAGGCGACGGCGTTGACGCCGGCACGCCGGTCTTCTTCCGCGAGATCACGGTGATGTCGTCGACGCGGATTTCGGCGCATATGCAGCGTCTGCGCTTCGCCGGCAAGGATCTCGGCCGGTTCAGCCATGGCGGCCTGCACATGCGGCTGCTGCTGCCGCCGGCTGGCCGCCAGCCGCTCTGGCCGACGATGGGCGCCGACGGCCTGATTGTCTGGCCTTCGGGCGACGATGCTCTTGCCGTGCGGGTCTACACGATCCGGGCGCTGGATGCCGCAAGCGGCTGGCTCGATGTCGATTTCGTGCTGCACCCCGGCCAGGAGACGCCCGCCGCCAGCTTCGCGCAAAATGCACGGGCGGGAGATGTCATCGGCATGATCGGACCCGGTGGCGGCGACGCTCCGGTGGCGCAGACCTTGCTTCTGCTCGGCGACGACACAGCACTTCCCGCCATAGGCAGGATTCTGGAAGATCTGCCGCCGTCAACACGCGCTGAGGCGCTGATCGAGATCGATGGGCCGGACGACCGGATGGCGCTGGCGCAAGGGGATAATATCGACATCACCTGGCTTTACCGGCACGGCCGCGAGGCCGGCACCGCGGGCCTGTTGTCCGCCGCCTTGCGCGAGCGCAAGCACATGGCGCTTGCCGACGGCCTGTACGTCTGGGTCGGTTGCGAATTTGGCGATTTCCGGGAGATCCGCAAGATCGTGCGCAAACAGTGGGGCCTGCCGCGCGACCGCCACCTGGTTACGGCCTACTGGCGCCGGGACGCGCACAGCGTGGGCGAGGGCGGCGAGGACTAGCCGCTGCCTATTGCCTGACGCTTCTCGCCACCAGCCGCGCGACGCTCGGGCCGATCAGCAGCACGATCAGGAAGCGTGCTGATTGCAGCGCCATGACGAAAGAGATGTCGACGTTCTGCGCTGCTGCAGCGATGATGGCGATGCTGTCCATGCCGCCGGGGCTGGTCGCCAGATAGGCGGTCAGCGGATCGATGCCCAGGAGATGGCTGATCATGAAGGCAAGGCCGCCGCAAAAGGCGATCAAGGCCACGATCGAGGCGATGATCTGCGGCAAGGCGCGCGCCGCATGGCGCAGGATCGCCCTTGTGAAGTTCAGGCCGATCGACCAGCCGACCATGGCGTAGCTGACGGCCAGCAGCCATTGCGGCAATTGCATTTCCACGCCCAAGCCGAGATGGACGACGGTGCCGAAGATGAAGGTGCCGAGGAAGAAGGGCGAGGGCAGTCGGCACAACTTTCCCGCCAGGCCGCCTACGACCGCGATGCCGATGGTGGCGGCGAAGGCTTGGGCATCGATCGGCGGAAACCAGACGATGGCGGGGATTTCGACCTCAGACGTGTCGACCCACATCTTGGCAACGAGTGCCGCCGTCATCGAGACGAAGATGACGCGCAGATATTGCATGAAAGCGACGAGCCGCTGATCGGCGCCGAAGGCACCCGCCATCAGCACCATGGCGGTGGCCGCACCCGGCGACGAGCCCCAGACGGCGGTGGTGCCGGGCAGGATGCGCCAGCGGCTGATCAGCCAGCCGAGCAGGCTGGAGGCTGTGACGGTGGCCACCACGACGCCGAGAAACAGCGGCCATTCCTGGGTGAAGACCGGAAAGATGTCGGCCGAGATCGACGCCGCGACGAGGCAGCCGACGATCGCCTGGGCGGCGCCGAACAGAAGACGCGGCACGCGCACCGTGGCGCCATTGGTGCCGGCGACGATGGCGGCCAGCATCGGCCCGATCAGCAGCGCCGCCGGCAGGGCGGCGAGTTCCAGCGCGCCGGCAAACAGCAAGGAAACAACCAGCAGGGCAAGCCACTGCCAGAGCTTGCGCATCCGCGCCATGCGCTCGAGTGTGGGCAGGTCCGGGGAGGGCTGCTCGGCCGAGGAATCCATGTTTCGCTCTTAGACCCGCAGGGCGAAAAATGCGAACCGCGATTCACAGAAAAATGATTGTTTCACCCGCCCAGGTGTCGAGTAACAGGTCTCACAAGCCGGCGTTGAACCGTTGCTCGATCTCATTGCGACCCATGCGGTCGAAATCGTCGGGGACGGAAAACTGGCCGGCCATAAAACCGACCCGTCGCGCCTGCAGCGTCGGCTGTTCGATCGGCACGATTCTGGCCAACGGCTTGCCGGCTTTGGCAATAACAAACGACTCGCCTTGGGCTGCACGTCTCACAAGGCGCGACAGATGAGCTTTCGCATCGCGAATGTTTACTGTCTGCGTCAAAGATTGCTCCTCAAAATTGGCATCGAACTCACCCCGTCTTGCTGTCGGCTAGGCCGAAGCCGCCGACGGGGTGGGTCTCGACCTGGAATTCGAAGCCGGCGATGAACGGCCGCGCCTTGGCGATCGCTGCCTGGACTTCGGGAAGCTGCAGCGAGGCCTTGTGGCTTTCGGCGTCGGTCCACACTTCGGTGACCCAGATCGCGTCGGCATCGGCGGGATCGCGCGCGATGATATAGCTCAGGCAGCCCGACAGGGCGCCGGTGCTGGCGCGCAGGAGGTCCATGACCGCGTCGCGCTGGCCGCGCGACGCCCGCATCTTGCCGATCAGTCCGTACATTCCGTTGTCTCCTTTGAGGTTTTCGACAAGAGCGTGCAGATCGCCAGTATGGCGATAGCCGTTCAAGGCATCAACTGGCCGCCATTCACCTCGATCACCTGGCCGGTGATGTAGCCGCTGAGAAGGTCGGAAGAGAGGAACAGATAGGCGCCGACGCAATCCTGCGCCGTGCCGGCGCGTCCCTGCGGAATGGTGGCGACCATGCCCTTGATCTGCTCGTCGGTCGAATAGCGCTCGTGGAACGGGGTGAGAATGGTGCCGGGCGCCACCGCGTTGACGCGGATGCCGAAGCCGATCAGCTCCTTTGCCATGCCGCGCGTCACATTGGAGACGAAAGCCTTGGCAGAGCCGTAAAGCCCGGCGCCGCCGCCGGCACCATTGCGGGCGGCGATCGAGGAGGTGTTGACGATGAAGCCGCCCTGTTTCTTCAGCCACGGGATCGCCTTGCGCGAAGCAGTCAGCACCGAACGGGCGTTGAGGTCCATCACCGCATCGTAATGCGCCTCGGTCTGCTCGGCATAGGGGATGCGGCCGAGCATGCCGCCGGCATTGTTGACCAGCCCGTCGAGGCGGCCGAAATATTGCGCACTGTCCTCGACGACGCGCTCGACATCGGCGGCAACGGAGAAATCGCCCTGGACGAGAAACACCTCGCCGCCCTTGTCGGCAATCGTCAGGCCGAGCTTCTCGGCGGCGTCGCGGCTCGAGTTATAATGCAGCGCCACCTTGCATTTCTGCGCTGCATAGGCCAGCGCGAGCGCCGCCCCGATGCCGGTCGATGCACCGGTAACCAGCACTGCCTTGCCGGCAAGATCGGGTATGCTGAGTGTGGTGGCTGGCACGGTTCTTCCTCCGGGATGTCTGCCTGCCCTTCGTAGGCCCTTGCCACCCCGGTGTTCAAGCCTTGGAGCAATTCAAGGAAAAGTGTGAGCGCTTTCCCCGGGGGATTTGCGTCAAACAAACCGCTCTACGGACGCAGATAGGCGTAACCCTGGCCTTGCAGTTCGGCGAGTTTGACGACGCCGCCCTTGTCGGCGGCATGAAATCCGGCGAGCAGGTCGGGGAGTGTGATGTCCATGCCGTGCATGGTGTTGGCGCAGGCGTGGGGTTCCAATCCCTGCTGCACCAGGCCGGCGAAGCGCCCGGAAATCGCGGCCGATATGCCTTTCGACTTGAAGGCCGCGAGCGCGGGACCATGCACGACCAGCACGATGTCGACCTTGCCGCCGGTGCCTTCATAATGGTTCTTGATGTTGCCGAGCACGAAATTGACCTTGTCGGTGTCGCTCAAGTGGTAGGCGACTTTTTGCCTTGTGGGCTCGGTGGCGGCTGCCTGTGCTGCCCGCAGACCGAGAAGCGTTCCGGTTCCGGCAAGAACCGTGCGGAACATGTCGCGCCGGCGCATGGCATCCTCCTCCGCTTGGCGGCTGACCGCGAATTGCGTGACTCCAGCCGCAATACTAGCATAAATTGCCGTTGCGTCCTTTCGATGCGGAGGAGAGGTCACATGGCGTTGAAGGAATGGGCGTTTGGGTTGGGGGAATGGAAGACGGTTGCCGGCGCCGGGTTTTGCGCCGTGCTGCTCGGCGCGCTTGCCGGATCGGCCTCCGCCGACGATGCGCTGAAGCTTACCGAACTCAGTCCGAACGGCGCTGATGCCTGTTTCGGCCGCGTCTATGATGGGGCGCATCTCAAGGCGCACCCGAAGCAGAAGGTGGCGCGGATCTTCTTCTACTACGGCCATGATCCGGTCAGCCGGCCGAACGAGGAACCGACCGGGAATTCCGACACGTCCTACAATGCCTTCATCGCCACCACCGTGCGCGGCGCCAAGTCGCCTGAATGGGCCGGCGGCTGGTGCAATCATGCTTCCGAGGACGGCAAGACGGGCCCGGTCCATTGCGGCATGGAATGCGACCGGACGCTTGCGTCGCTGAAGGTCGATGACAAGGGTCGGCTGTTCCTCTCGGATCTGCAGCCCGACATCTATCTCGATGCCGGATCAGAAGAGGAGCTTGGCGCAGCGGAATATGACAGGCGGGCGCTCGGCTCGGAGGATGACAATTTCCGCCTCGACCCGATGCCGGCAGCGACCTGCCAGGCGGAGTTCGCGCGCATCGACCCAGTCGCCGCTGCGCTCGGAGCTCCGCTACGCGAGCGGCTGAAGCCGGACCAGGCGTTCTGCTATGGGCGCGACTACGATGCAGCGCATCTCGGCTCGCACCCCGATCAACTCACCCAGTCGATCCGGGTTTTCCGCGGCAAGGTAGAACTGGCGTCCTTCGCCTCGGGCGGTGACACCGCCAATTGGCCAGACGGCGCCGACATTGCCGTTACCGTCACCACACGGCAGAAATCGGCCAAGGTGACGCAGACCTATTCCTGCCAGGGCGAAGCCGACCAGTGGCGCTGCGCGGCCAGCACGAAGATGAGCAATTTCTCCTGCGACATCGCGCAGAAGGAGATTTTCCTCAAGCGTGGCGCCAACGGCACGATGATGCTGGCCAACCCAAACAGCGCGCTTGCAATCGTCGACCTGTGTTCGAAGGCGGACGCCGGAAAGACGAAATCCGACGACAAGGTCTATCGGCTGCAGCCGATGCCGCAATCGGCCTGCTCGCCTTGAGCTTCAATGGAGGGCGCGAATGGATAAGGCAAAAGTCTTTTGGTCTGGCGGATCGCAAGCAGTACGCATGCCGAAGAAATACCGTTTCGATACCGGCGAGATTTCAATCCTTCGCGAGGGCCGAGCGGTCGTTCTCGAACCGCTTGCGCAGGATTGGGTCTGGCTCGACAGTTTGACCGGGCCACTTGACGACGATTTTGTTGAGGCAGCTTTGGAAGGCCGATAGAGACTGGCGGCGCAGACCATAGGATCCATGCGTGACATCTGAGCGCTGCTGCGGTGCAGAATTCTGTTCCGCTGCACTCTACGGACAAGGTCGCGGCATGGATCTTCGGGTCTCCGCGACGGAGCTTCGCTCCTGCTTCGCCCGTGGATGACGAAGTCGAGAAGCTTCGGTTAATTTTCCCAAGTCGCTACAGGAAATCGCCTCAGGCAAACGGCACGGCGGTTGTGCCCTTCGGCAGCTTGGCCTCGTCGTCGGGCTCGACGTGGATGGTGACGCGCACCGAGGGGATTTCGGCCTTCAGCGCGTCCTCGATGCGGTCGCAGATGACATGGCTGGCGCCGACCGACATGTCTGCGTCGACGACCAGATGAAACTCGATGAAGGTGGCGCGGCCGGCGATGCGCGTCTTGAGGTCGTGCACTTCAAGCGCGCCCTTGCAGTTGGCCGAGATGACGTCGCGGATGCGCATGTGCTCCTGGGTGTCGACGGCGCGGTCCATCAGCCCGTTCATCGACGAGCCGATGACATGCCAGCCCTGCCACAGAATGTTCAGCGCCACGAGGACGGCAAGTGCGGGGTCGAGGATCTGCCAGCCGGTCAGGATCGCCCCGACCAGGCCGCCGAAGACCCCGATCGAGGTCACCACGTCGGTCATGATGTGGTTGCCGTCGGCGACCAGTGCCGGTGATTTCTCCGCCCTGCCGGCGCGGATCAGCGTCCAGGCCCAGAAGGCGTTGATAATCGTGGCAACGCCGTTGACCGCAAGACCTTCCCAAGGCTGTTCCAAGGGTGACGGAGTCTGCCAGGAGCGCCAGACCTCGTTGAGGATCAATAGCGCGGCAAGCACGATCAACACGCCTTCCAGCACTGCCGAGAAATACTCGGCCTTGTGATGGCCGAAGGGATGATCCTGGTCGGCCGGCTTGTGGCTGATCTGGATCGCCCAGAAGGCGGCGACCGAGGCGATGACGTTGACGATCGATTCCAGTGCGTCCGAATAGAGTGCGACTGAGCCGGTGACGTACCAGGCGGCAGCTTTCAGCGCGAGCACGACAAAGGCGACGATAATCGACCAGAAGGCGAGGTTCGCGACCTTGCGCTTCGCGGCCGCCTTGGCCGCGATCGCCATCGTGTTCTCGGCTTCGGCCATGATCGTCAGGCGGCCTTTTCCTTGGCCTTGCGCGGCAGGTGGGCGACGATGTTCTCGATGATGCGCATGCCGGCATTGTGCCCGAGCGTCATGATCGATTCCGGGTGGAATTGCACTGCGGCGATCGGCTCCTTGCGGTGCTCGAAGGCCATGATGACGCCGTCCTCGGTCTCGGCCGTGACGATGAAATCGTCGGGCAGCCGCACCGGATCGGCAAAGATCGAGTGGTAGCGGCCGACGGTGACTTCCTTGGGCAGGCCGGAGAAGATGATGCCGGGCTTGGAGACGCGGATGCGCGACGGCTTGCCGTGCATCGGTATGTGCAGCTGCCGCAGTTCGCCGCCATAGGCCTCGGCCAATGCCTGCAGGCCAAGGCAGACGCCGAAGATCGGCAGTTCGCGGGCGCGCGCCTTCTTGATGGTTGCGGCGCAATCGAAGTCCTTCGGCGTGCCGGGGCCGGGCGACAGCACGACGAGGTCGGGTTTCAGCCGGTCGAAGACTTCCTCATGCACCGGCGAGCGAACGGTCGAGACGTTGGCGCCGGTCTGGCGAAAATAATTGGCCAGCGTGTGGACGAAACTGTCCTCGTGGTCGACCAGCAGGATGTTGACGCCGTCGCCGACGCGCGCGGTGGTGCGCTCGGTGCTGGCGGAATTGCCTGTCTTGGCGTCGCGGATGGCGGAGAGCATGGCGGATGCCTTCAGTTCGGTTTCGGCTTCTTCTTCCTCGGGAATGCTGTCGAACAGCAATGTGGCGCCGGCGCGCACTTCGGCAATGCCGTCCTTGATACGGATGGTGCGGAGCGTCAGGCCGGTGTTCATGTCGCCGTTGAAATTGACCATGCCGATCGCGCCGCCATACCAGGCGCGCGGGCTCTTCTCGTTCTGCTCGATAAAGCGAATGGCCCATAGCTTCAGCGCGCCGGTGACGG